>JAJRSV010000152.1 GCA_024278655.1 Bacteroidota bacterium
CGGAAAAAACGGAAACAACGAACCGGTGCCCGTATAAAAATAACCTGCGAGTGGTGCCGGCAGGAAACTGTTCCAGTCGATTTTAAAAAAGAACGATGAGACCGAAAAGATAATTAATGTAGCAACTGTAAAAACAACATAATCGTTTAGCTTATACTTTTCTGTTATGTAAAGTAAGAACAGCAATGCCAATAAACTTAAACCGATTAGCTGCAATACATCGACTGCAAAAAATATACGCCATTGAGTATCTGTAACATTCGAAAAATCGAATACTTTCCAGGTGGGATATCGCAGCATATATCCGAGAAAAATTAAAAGGAACGCCCGCTTGATTCCCTTTTTAACACGTGGGTTTTCGTTAAACGGTTTTTTAATCAATCTGAAAAGATATGTAAAAACAATTCCGGCGGTAAACATAAAAATCGGAGCAGTCATTCCGCGCATAAAAACCCATACAGCAAAAACAGGATTATCCGGATTGCGGTAATGGTCTGCTAAAAGAACATCGGTTGTATGCCCCTGAACCATTTGCAGCACGGCAATAGCCCGCATCAGGTCGATAAAAATAATTCTATGTTTCTTTTCGGTATGTTTCACTAAATAATTAAGAAAATAACAGGATTAAGATAAAAATAATTTGGTGATTAATTAAAGAAATTATTGCTTAGATAAGAATATGGAAATTACCAAATCCCTAAGAGGAAGAAATTATAAACCATCATAACTCTTTTTTGTGAATAGAAAAATTGAAGATGATATATTATTATTTCATGAATTTCAAGCAAACTTTTTTACAAATAGAATAATGCGGCTTATAAAGGCATTATGAAGGAATAAATACTGACTTTGTTAATATCAACAAAGTTATTCGAATTAGAATCAACTGTTCTCTACTTCCACTGTATATTCGGTTTCATTTTCTTCTCTGCACATTCTCTTAAAAACATATTTATCAGGTTTTGATATGGTATGTCTGTTTCAGATGCTAATTTTTTAAAATATTCGATTGTATCGTTTTCTATTCTAATCGATATTTGTTTTTTTAGCTTTTTCAAATAAGGATTCTTTACAGATTTTGTAAAATCATATTCCTTCTTCATTTTTAATTTACCTCTTTATAATAATTAATTTCGGATTTAGTTGCTTTTCTGGCTGAGATAATTCTAATAACTTCATCGTTTTCTCTGTATGTATGAACAACTACTAATAATCTTAACTTGCTTGATATACCCAAAAGAACAAAACGTTCTTCACTGCTCGAATGTTCGGGATCCGAAATGAGTCTTGCATTCCTGTCATAAAACACAGATTTAGCTTCTTCGAAAGAGACTTTATGCTTTTTTACATTTTCAATATTCTTTTTTCTATCCCATTCAAAACGTATATAATTCATAAAGATAATATAATTATATTATAATTAAATATAATTTATTATAAATATACTATATATCAAAATCTTATTTAAATCGTTATCCAAAATCTCCTGCAAAAAAAAGCCCCGCTAAATACGGGGCTTTAATTATTCAGTTCAGTCTATTTAACTAATATCAATCACTTTCGGTTTGACTTTTTCTTTTTTCGGAAGCCTCACAATTAGCTGTCCGTTCTCAAATTTTGCGTCTATTTTTTCCCTGTCCACCGATTCGGAAATTTTGAACACTCTGTAGTAGTTACCAATCTCTCTTTCCAGTAAAAGATAGTCTCTTTTCAAATCGTTATCGTAATCAATCTGCCCGAACATTATAAGCGAATCATCTTCTACCTTAACCTTAACCCTGTCTTTTGCAGAGCCGGGCATATCTGCAACGAGCACAAACTCATCTTCATTATCGTAAATGTTTACGCTTGGCGAAATATAGTTTTGAGTTCTTATAAGTTCTTCAATCGATTTATTTTCAATTGATCTGATCGGAAGCAATTCTTTTTTTTCAGCCATAATTCCACCTCACTGCAAATTTCAGTCAATAGTTTTTCAATGATAAGTTAGCAGATAAAACAAAGCGACGAGATCTTTCAACCTCATCGCTTTGTGTAAAGGAACTTTGGATAAAATTACTTGTCTTTATCTTTATCATCGTCATCAACAACTTCGTACGAAGCGTCTTGAACATCTTCCTTTTTCTCATCGGTTTTCCCGGCACCAGGTTCCGGACCTGCCTGTTGCCCCGGCTGACCAGCTTCACCCTGCTGCTGAGCTCCTGCCTGAGCATAAAGTTCCTGCGCTACTTCACTCCACACCTTATTCAATGATTCGGTAGCAGATTTAATCTGTTCGGTATTATCCGACTTCAAAGCATCTTCTACTTTGTTTACTTCGGCTTCAACTCTTGCTTTGGAAGTTTCCGAAATTTTATCTTTCATTTCATCCAACTGCTTCTTAACCTGGAATACAAGAGTATCCGCCTGATTCCTGACTTCAGCAGCTTCTTTCTTTCTCTTATCTTCCGCAGCGTGTTCCTGAGCATCGCGTTTCATTTTTTCAATTTCTTCCTTGGTCAATCCGCTGGAAGATGTAATCCTGATGCTTTGCTCTTTACCTGTTGCTTTATCTTTTGCGCTAACGTGCAATATACCGTTTGCATCAATATCAAACGTAACTTCAATCTGCGGAACACCTCTCGGTGCCGGCGGTATGCCGTCGAGATGAAACTTACCGAGAGTTCTGTTATCTGCAGCCATCGGTCTTTCACCCTGGAGCACATGAATCTCTACAGACGGCTGATTATCTGCAGCAGTCGAGAATATCTCACTCTTCCTCGTAGGAATCGTAGTATTTGCCTCAATCAGCTTAGTGAATACACCGCCAAGAGTTTCGATACCGAGTGACAGCGGAGTAACGTCGAGAAGCAATACATCTTTTACATCACCCGATAAAACACCACCCTGAATAGCAGCACCGATAGCAACAACTTCGTCGGGGTTAACGCCTTTATGCGGTTCTTTACCGAAAAGGTCCTTAACCAACTGCTGAACCATAGGAATTCTTGTTGAACCACCAACGAGGATAACTTCGCTGATGTCGCTCTGAGTTACCCCTGCGTCTTTCATTGCCTGCTCACACGGACCTTTTGTACGCTGAACAAGGTCATCAATCAACTGCTCGAATTTAGCTCTGGTAATGGTTATGTTTAAGTGTTTAGGTCCGTCCTGAGTAGCAGTAATGAACGGAAGATTAACATCTGTTGATGTTGTGGATGAAAGCTCAATCTTAGCTTTCTCGGCAGCTTCTTTCAAGCGCTGTAAAGCCATCGGGTCTTTGCGTAAATCAACACCTTCGGTTTTCTGGAATTCGTCTGCGAGAAAATCAATTAATCTCTTATCGAAATCGTCACCGCCAAGGTGAGTATCGCCGTTGGTAGCTTTTACTTCGAACACACCATCACCCAACTGAAGAATAGATATATAGAAAGTACCGCCGCCAAGATCGTAAATAGCAACCAGATGATCTTTCGATTTTTTATCCAAACCGTAAGCCAAAGCTGCGGCAGTCGGTTCGTTAATTATTCTTCTTACTTTTAATCCTGCAATTTCGCCGGCATCTTTTGTTGCCTGTCTTTGCGAATCGTTAAAGTAAGCCGGAACAGTAATAACAGCTTCGGTTACTTCGTGACCCAAATATTCCTCAGCGGTTTTTTTCATCTTCTGAAGAATCATTGCACTTATTTCGGGCGGAGAATAAACGCGGTCGCCAATTTTTACGCGTGCAGTTCTGTTATCGCCCTCAACAACTTCGTAAGGAACTTCTTTAATTTCCTGCTGTACCTCATCTATCTTACGACCCATAAATCTCTTAATCGAAAAAATGGTGTTCTTCGGGTTGGTAATTGCCTGGCGTTTTGCCGGCTGTCCAACCAACCTGTCACCATTTTTGGTAAAAGCAACAACCGAAGGAGTAGTTCTTCCTCCCTCCGAGTTAGGAATAACCACCGGCTCGTTGCCTTCCATTACAGCAACACACGAGTTCGTTGTTCCTAAGTCAATTCCAATTATTTTACTCATATTCTTTTCTCCTTTATATGTAATTGCAGATTACTCTGCTTTGTTTTATTTAACTTTTATAATTCTTTCTTTCGGTTGTTCAGGTTTTATTTTGTTTATTTTAACCTTCAGCAAGCCGTTTTCAAATTTTGCTTCAACCTTATCGTAATCCACATTATCGGCAAGGTTGAATTTACGTTCAAACTTTCCGAAAAATCTTTCGTTCTGTAAATAGTTTATATCTTCTTTTCCGTCAAAGCCGTTTTTGAACTCACCACTCAGTGTAAGTATTCCGTCTTCAATAACCAATTTAATATCGTCTTTACTTACACCCGGAAGTTCTGCATTAAAATAATAAGCTTTATCATCCTCATAAAAATCTACTTTCGGATAAGCGGAAAAAACGGTATCGGTTGAAATATCGTTGAAGAAATTATTTATAGCGTTTTCAAACTCGCTGTCTCTCAACCAGGGTCTTACTCTTACTAAAGTCATCTTTTGTCTCCTTTCATATTTAAATATTTATACTTTTATCGCCTTAAGAGATGCAATTGATATGCCATCATTACAAATATGCCTTAACTTGTTGAAATATAATAAGTTACGGGGATTTTCGGACAATCGCCTTAAATTCAATGAATGACAGAGATGCTGTCAGATTGACACGGTAATTTTGTATTTGACAAATATGCTGACACTTTGCTCGATTTTCAGTATTTTTACACCACTATGGAAAAACAAACTTTTAACCTCGAAAATTTTGATATAAAATTAGATACGGAGTACCTCGGACGTAATTTTATTTATGCCGGGGAGGTCACCTCAACAAACACAGTTCTACTAAACGACAGAAAATCGTTTCGCGAAAATGGTACGGTTTTGCTTGCTGAATTTCAGAGCGAAGGGAAAGGTAGAAAGCAAAGAAAATGGTACAGTCCTCATTATATGAACCTAACATTTTCAATTCTCTTAACCGATCAGAGACTGATTTCTAAAAAAATAAACCTTGTTAATTTAGCGGCTTCGCTTGCGGTATCAGTAGCAATCGAAAACCTGTACCAGCTTCGCACCGAGCTTAAATGGCCCAACGATGTTCTGATAAATTCGAAAAAAGTAGCAGGCATATTGCTGGAATCGTTCTCGCAGGGAAGTAAAATAAAAAGACTTGTTGTGGGAATAGGAATTAATGTAAACCAGGGTTCTTTTCAGGGCGAGTTTATAATCGAACCGACTTCAATAAAAAACGAGTTGGGTGAAAAAGTTGAACGGGAAAGGGTTCTTGCCGAAGTTTTGAACGTTTACGAAGAGTTGCTTGAAAAAGTAAAATCGGAACCGGCTTACATATTAAAAAGCTGGCGTGCCCGCTGCAGAATGATTGGCGAAAAAATAACTATCGTCGGCGATAGCTCATCACGGCATGGCATCTTCGATGACATTGACGATAACGGATTCCTGATTTTAAAAACCGTTGACGGTAAAGAAGTTATTAAATTCGGTGATGTGAGTTTGCGCTGATGCTTCTATCAATCGATATAGGCAATTCGAATATCAAGTGCGGAGTTTTTGATGGTGATGAACTAACCGCCTTCTCTGCATACACAAACTTTTCGGAACTTGTTTCCTACCTGAAAAAAAAACCGGTTCAATGATTATGCAATTTGTTCGGTGGTTCCGCATAAGCTGAGAAAAGTAAGAAAGGTTCTTAAAAAATTTTTGGGAGTTGAACCTTTCGTAATAAGTAAAGATGTAAATTTTAATCTTCAGGTAAATTATAAAACTCCCGGAACATTAGGAATGGACCGGCTTTGTTCCGCTGAAGCTGCACTGCATTTGCAAAAGGAAAAAGGATTCGAAGAAAAACAGATTATTCTTTCGATAGATTTCGGAACAGCGACTACAATTAATATTGTAAAGTATCCCGGTATCTTTATCGGCGGATTGATTGCTCCCGGTGTTAAAACAATGTTTAAAAGTCTGCACTCAAAAACGGCACAGTTGCCGAGAGTTAATCTGGATAATTATAAAACTTTAATTGGTGACGATACAATTTCATCGATTGCAAGCGGAGTAGTAAACTCGACCGTAGGGCTGATTGAACGGACGATAAATCATCTTTACGAAAAAGAACAATGCAATGAAGTGTTTGTTTACTTAACCGGCGGCTTTGGAGAGAGAATAAAACCGTACCTGAACAGAGAGGTTTATTACGATAAGCATTTAGTTTTGAGGGGAGTAAAACAGATTTTCGATTTGAATAAAAAGTGAATTATTCTTGTTTTTTGTTTAGCCGCGAATGCACGAATAATTTTCGAAACAGGATTAATCAAACCCTGATTATTTCATTATCAATTAATCTCGTTTTGCCTATCCGGCAAGCAATTAACAGATAGTATCCTTTTCCGGTTTCCAGCTCATCGATAAATTCAAACGTATCCGCTTCAACAATTTTTACATAATCAAGTTTTGCAGAACCGACACTTGTAATCAATTCATTCATATCCGAAATTATTTTAGATACGCGCCTCTCCCCTTTTTCAATTAATTGCCTGCCAAGCTGCAAAGACTTGTAAAGCACAAGTGCATCCTGACGTTCACTTTCCGAGAGATATACATTCCTCGAACTCATTGCAAGTCCGTCCTTTTCTCTAACAATCGGGCAGACAACAATCTCCACGGGCATTTTCAAATCCCTTACCATCTGTTTAATAACC
>JAJRSV010000153.1 GCA_024278655.1 Bacteroidota bacterium
TAACTTCGGCACTTACCGGACCATCAACAATTTCGAGTATCTCATCCAAAAGCTTCCGGAAATCTTTTCCTTCTTTCGAAACCAGCGACGGGTTAGTAGTTACACCGTCGAGTATTCCCAAAGAAGCGGCTTCTTTAATTTCATCTATGTTTGCTGTATCGATAAAAAACTTCATAAAAAAACTCCGTTAAAATTATATACGATTATACAAATAAAACATATACGATTTAATCTACTAAATTAGTTAATTCCTTGCCTGTATTCCCAGAGAAAAATTTGAATCTGCCGGGATAAACTGTATCATCTTCTTCTATCTTCAACCGCACAAAATATTTAAGCTGCAGTTTAATAAGAGATTTGATTTTTCCTTCTCTTAATTTAGAAGCCGTAACGGGATGACACTTAATTACCAAACTTCTTTCCTTCGATTTGCGCTTGAATTTCTTAAGCCACGCTTCGATGTCGTAAACAAGATGTGATTCTTTTGTAATCGTTCCGGTGCCCATACAAACGGGGCATACATCTTTTATCGCCTGCATTATGTTCTGTCGTATTCTCTGCCTGGTTATCTGAACCAATCCGAAATCGGACATTGGGAGAACAGAAACTTTAGCCCTGTCTTTCCTGAACTCTTTTCTCAGTTCATCAAAAACTTTTTTACGGTTTTTGTCTTCCTCAAGGTCAATAAAATCTATAACGATTATTCCGCCAATATCGCGCAGACGCAGTTGACGCGCAATTTCTCTTGCAGCTTCCAAATCGGTTTTTAACGAGTTGAGTTCCTGTTCCTTGCTCTTTGCGTACCTGCCGCTGTTAACATCAATAACCACCATTGCTTCGGTATGCTCGATGATTAAATATCCACCGCTCGGCAACGGGACTTTTCTTCCCATCAAAGTATTTATCTGTTCTTCGATGTTAAACTCATCAAAAATCCCGCGGGTGGATTTATACAACTCAATCTTGTCAATCATCGCGGGCTGAACCATCTTTACATAATTTCTTATTTCGCGGTAAAGCTTTTTCGAATCGACAAATACTTTCGATACATCGGAATTGAACAAATCTCTTATAACGCTCGAGGTTGTATTCAAATCCTGGTAGATGAGAGCGGGAGGAGTTTCGCTTTTAGCAGTGTCTTTAATTTCTTCCCACTGCTTGAGCAGATTATTCAAATCATCCTTTAGTGCTTTTTCGGATTGGTTTTTAGCAACCGTACGAATTATCAACCCGAAATTCTCGGGAAGTATTCCGCGTGCAATATAGCGGAGTCTTCTCCGCTCCCTGAAATCGGTTATCTTTTTTGAAACGCCTATTTTGTTGTCATAGGGAAGTAGTACACAAAATCTACCCGGCAGCGAAATGGACGAAGTAACGCGGACACCTTTATTGTTTACCGGCTCCTTAGTTATCTGAACAATTATTTCCTGCCCTTTGTGAAGCTTCGGAATTTGCGGTCGTCTTTCTCTGCCCGAACTGCTACCCTGACGGGATACATGATTATCATCATCCTCATCCGGAATATCTTCGCCGAGCATTTCCTGAAGCTGATGCGTTCTGTCTCCGATATCGGAGAAGTGAAGAAATGCATCGTGTTTCATTCCGATGTCGATAAATGCGGCACGAATGCCGGGAAGCACCCTTGCTACACGCCCAAGATAAATATCCCCCACCATTCTACGGTTTTCAGGATAATCGACAAAGAAATCGACTAAATTTCCATCTTCCGTAATAGCTACGCGCGTTTGGGTAGAAGTAGAATTTATAATAATTTCTTTTACCATATAAATCAAACTCTTTTAATGAAATTTTTAATTTCATTCTTAAAACTTTTTTATCCGGCATCGCATCCGATAACAATCTGATTTTTAACAGCAAAAATAACAGCAGTAATAAAACAGAGTGTTGTTGTATGTAAAATATTTCATTCATAAATGCGTGCCGCTTAATTAATTAGTAGAAAAATTTTTATTAAACTTTTTCTCTCCCGTTTAATAAATAACAGTAAAAAGGCGGTTTGCAGTACACCGCCTTTTTACCAATCAAAAAGAAAATAATTTATTTCTTTTCTTCTTTTTTGATTAATTCTTTTCTGCTTAAAGAATACTTGCCGTTTTCAACCTTCAGAAGTTTTACGGTAACTTTATCTCCGGGTTTAAAGTAATCCGATACTTTTTCAACCCGCTTATTATCTATTTGCGAAATGTGCAGAAGACCTTCTTTACCGGGTAAGATTTCGACGAATGCACCGAAATCCATTATCTTGGTAATTACGCCTTCGTAAATTTCGCCTACTTCGGGTGTGGCTGTAATTTTACGGATGTATTCTTTGCATTTAACTGCATTTTCTTTATCCGGCGAAGCAATGTTCACCGTGCCGTCGTCTTCGATGTTTATGTCAACACCGAACAGACGCTGAATACCCTGGATTGTTTTTCCGCCGGGACCGATAAGCAACCCGATTTGATCCTGCTCGATTTTCATCGTAATCAGTCTCGGTGCATACGGCGACAGGTTTTCTCTCGGCTTGCTGATTGCTTCGTTCATAATATTGAGTATATGCAATCTGCCTTCCTTTGCCTGCAACAGTGCTTTCTCCATAATCTCGAAAGAGATTCCCTGGATTTTAATATCCATCTGGAAAGCTGTAATACCGTCTGCGGTTCCGGCAACCTTAAAGTCCATATCGCCAAGATGATCTTCGTTGCCGAGTATGTCTGAAAGAACAGCGTACTTGTCACCTTCTTTAATCAATCCCATTGCAATACCCGAAACAGCTTTCTTAATGGGAACACCTGCGTCCATCATTGCCAGTGAACCGGCACAAACGGTAGCCATCGAAGATGAGCCGTTCGATTCGAGTATGTCGGATATAACTCTTACCGTATAAGGGAAAGATGCTTCATCCGGGAAGACGATTTTCAGTGCTCTTTCGGCAAGGTTGCCATGCCCAATTTCTCTTCTGCCTACTCCTGTCATTCTTCCAACTTCGCCAACACTAAACGGAGGGAAGTTGTAATGAAGCATGAATTTTTTAGTGTACTCCTCGCTCAAGCCGTCAATAATCTGCTCGTCGCTTTTTGTTCCGAGGGTTACTGTTGTAAGACTCTGCGTTTCGCCTCTTGTAAACAA
>JAJRSV010000154.1 GCA_024278655.1 Bacteroidota bacterium
CTGATAATAATGAACATAGAAAACGGAACCATACAACAAAACAGACTAAGCAGTTATGATATTATAACACAAAATGCATTATTAGATACAGAGAAAGTATATTATTATTCAAACGGGCTGTATACAAAGTGGGAAGCAGAAAGAGACACTTTTGATTTTATTCATACCGGCTTTAAGCATCCGGGAACGTGGAGCGATACAAAGTATAAATACGGACAGAAGGAAATATACACAGTTAACGGAAAAAGTTACTTGTGCTGGGCAACCGATGATTCATCTCCTTTCCCTGTAGACAGTGTGCTGTGGGGTCCTCATTACAGGCAGGAAAAAAAGTATAGGTTGGCGTATGATACAACTAAAGTAAACTATACAGTAAATTACAGCCTTGCATTGGGAGACCCCAACGCATACGGAGATACTGATATTTGCAGCTTATATGTTTACTACAGATATGCTGTTTTTGAAAACAATGTATTCACTGGTTTAGAAGACACTATTCTTGCAACAAGAACAATAAAAGCATCGGAATTAGCTGATACATTCAAGACTTTTAGCTTAACGTATAGTTATCCGGATTCGCTAATACCCCCTTCTTCTGTATTTGGGCCTACTGATGACGGTTTATTCGATGTGACTTCAAATACTTATTACGTAGATACCGATACATTAACAGGCATTGAGTTCAGATTATATTGGTATGGATTGGGCAAACTTTATATAGATTATGTTGAGGTTTATGATAATGCAATTTGGAGCAAATGGGTGAATTTATTAACTAGACCTACTGTTATTTCAGAGCTGAACGGTTTTTTATCTGGATTTACAAGTTGGAACAACATAAAATTCTGGTATGGAAGGGATGAACCGCAATCTATCGACTATTATGAACCAATGAGGATTGTTGATTCAATAATAAGAGATATGGCTGGAGGAGCACCTTTAATAACACAGTTTCAGCCGCAGTGGAATGGTGCAAGAAATGGCGATAGAACCATTCCTAAATTTGTGCAGCTAGCAAAACCGTATAAACTTATGTTCGATCATTTTCCTTTCAGACCTACAAGGGATAATGATTTCGGATTCTATTATTTGAGGCTGCTGTTTCAGGAAGCATACGAAAGCGACCCTGATTTTTGGTATGTAGCCCAGGGGTTTGGTCAATATTTGTGCAATAATCCTACTGTGTCTTGTGTATGGAGAACGCCAACACCTGAAGAGTTAAAGGCATCTGTGATGCTTGGATTGGCTCACGGTTGTAAAGGAATAGTATTCTGGAAATACTCAACTAATGATGATTGTCACGAAAATGCACCGGGTTGTAGTGAGCCGGTTATGTTTAAGGCAATAGTAGGGAAAAAACAAGACGGCTACCCACCAACAGATCTGTTTTTTATGATAAGAGATGATCTTTCACCAAGACTAAGAGGAGTATTAGGCAAAAAACTCCTTCAACTCGATTACACAGGTATTTATAGACAGTTAAAATACTCACCACCTGATTATAACACAGATAGTATTTCTTATGATTACTTAACTTTAAGCAGAAATTCAACTGCTTCATTAAGATACCACGCAGGATTTTTAGAAAACCCCAACCTGCCTGATGATAAATATTTTCTCTTGGCTAATCTGTATACAACAGATACAAGAGGAGTTAGTATAACCGTTAATAATAATTTTTCTTCTTACAATAATATCCGTTTCAGAAATGTTGAACCACAGTTTAATTTCGATACCACATTCGTTCAGCAAATAAGTTTAGATTATAATTTCCCCGCTGGTGAAGGATACTTATTCGAAACAGCCCCTGTAGTAAAATACGGCGGCAGTCTTATTTATGACGAAACGGTTACAGACGGAACCACACTTTTGGATGATATGACAATTGAGAACGGTGCGGTTTTAACAATAGCAGGCACCTATATTGCCAATGCAAATATTACCGTAAAAGACAGCGGTAAAATAGTAACAACAAGCGGAGGTACTATAAGATTTACCGGCGGAAAGCAGCTTATTGTTGAAGGCAGCGCAGAAACAAAGGGAACACCGGCTAATAAGCTCACGCTCGATTTTATACAGCCGGAAAACAGTAATGGAATAAACGCAAGGGTAAACTCTTCTATTAACATTACCAACTGCATAATAAAGAATGCATCAACAGGGCTGGCAGTAAAAGGCACTTTCGATACTTTAGATTGCCGATATGTAGATTTTGTTGATTGTCAGCAATTCTCACTTAACATTCTCGGTCCTTCGTTAAGCGTGCCTGTAATTAAGTATTGCAGCTTAACAAATTCGCAATACGGAATATCGGCAGCAAACCTTTCTGAAATACTCATTCAGCAAAACTCGATAACCAACACCGATTTGGGAATTTACCTTTCTAACGTAACAAAACCAGCTATAGTATCCAACGGTATATCATCCGACAAAAAGACTCTTCAGGGAGTATTCCTTGAAAGCTGCGGCGGAGAGATACGAGGCAATACAATAAGCGGACATACAAACGGAATACATCTCGGCAATTCATCACCGGATATTGGTGATAACATAATTACAGGTAATCTCTATCACGGTATATATGTCGGAAGCGGTTCTCTGCCAAATCTTGTAGGCAGACTTGCGGGCAGTCCTCCGCTTATGTATCCGGTATCGGGTTACAACGATATTAAGGAGAACGGAGGTTACGAAACACCGAACGGTCCTGCGGATGATGACGGCTCTGAGATATATATAAACAATGCTAATCTTCAGTTAAAAGAAGGTTGTAATTCAATATCAGATAACCGGACTCCGATACCGCCTTTGTTAACAACATTATTACTGATGAACGGGCACAGCGATTTTACATTTATACAGGTAAACGCAGAGTACAACTATTGGGGCGACACTGTTTATGCGGCACGGTTCGGTAACCTGATTGTAGATTTCGAACCGTATTATCCCGGGCTTGGTCCTTGTCCCATACCGGATTACAGCGGAACAGGCGCACTGCTATCGGTAACATCTGACGGAATGCTGATAGATACGCTTTACCCATCAAATACAAACACCGGTAATTTAACGGCAACCGAAACAATGTATGCAGAAGCAGAGGGATATTTTATCGGCGGCGATTATAGTTCGGCAGATAACATTTACGACCAGATAATAAACAGCAATGCAGCTTTGCCTGAAAAAGAGGAGGCATACAGAAGGAAGTATGAGTTAGGCAAGCTGATGAGGAAAGATGCAGAGTTTTTCGGAAGCTTGAAATCCGAATATCTATCGATAGCAAATCAAACAATCGATACGCTGATAAGCAGAAGGTTTAAGCAATTAGCAACTCTTTGCCTTGTAGGTCAGACAGAGTATATACCTGCAATAGCAGAATTCGATAACGTTGTTCAGCAAAATCAGGGAAATGAGAGAGGAGTATATGCTGCAATCGATGCACTGACAACAGGGCTTTTGGTTGATGGGAACGATTCGACGCTCGGCAAAACAGCAGGCAGTAATTATTTAGTAAAAGGTGGGGATGATTACTACAATAAACTAACTGATTTATTGATGAATAACTTTGGTGTTAAGGCAGAGAGTAAAGAAAAGAATTTGCTGCCAAAGGATTACACTTTATATCAGAACTATCCCAATCCGTTTAATCCATCAACAACTATAAAATATGATATTCCCAAAGCAGGAAAAGTTGAGATAAAGATTTACGATATATTAGGTAGGGAAGTAAAAACAATCGTCAATAAAGAACAACAGGCAGGAAGATATGAGGTAAACTTCAACGCATCCTCACTTGCAAGCGGAGTTTATCTGTACAGGATAAGAGTAAATGATTATGTGGCTGTGAAAAAAATGTTGCTTGTTAAGTGACTTGGCAGGAACTTAACAAGTAATCCCGCCCTTATCTAAATTTTTGCTAAACATTATATCGTAGTGCGACCAAGCTGGTCGCACTACAAACTATTCGCGCATTAGCGGCAAAAAATATAAGCCGCGAATGCACGAATGTAATTTAAATAACAGATAAGCAAATAGCTAAAATCTTGAAAGCAACTTTAATCCTTCACCAACTATAATTAAAGATTGTGTGATTTACTTTAGTCTTTTTACTTTTGTCTTTTATCTTGCATAAGCCGGCTTCCCCGCCAGCGGCTGCTGTAATAATCAACTTCTTTGATTTACGAACACCCATCATCGATTTGAGATTTTAGAAGTTTCCGTCTTTTATCTTTTTACTTCCTGCCCACCGCAGCCCTGCTTCACTATGGTTACGTAGGGTAAACTTCAGCGTAGGTGGGTTGTCTTTAGTCTTTCATATGCGTAAACCAGCGTTGCATACTGCGCTCCTTACAAAATTCCATTCATAAATTAAATCAATCACACTTATACCCCTATACCTATATTTCCCTATACCCTTAGCGCGGCATAACCGGCAACCAAGTGATAAGGATGATACAAAGCTTAGGATACAATCAAGCCGTCATTTGTTGTGAGGAGTGTTCGTGGTGCCTGGTTCGTAGTTCGTGATTTAACATTCGACGTTTGATGTTTATAGATTATAATCTTGTAATTTTGTAATCTTGCAATCTTGTAATTATTATTCATCCATATATTCAATCAACCAATCATCCATTCCTTTTTAATAGTAAAAAGAATACTATGTGTCAAATCTTGACAAAAAAATAAAGATTTTATTGAGGATACTATATACCTCTATACCTTCTCCCTTTTCCCTTCAATAGTCCGCACTAAAACGCTATCTGTATCTTTAATCGTAGTTTTGCTTAAATTGCACATCCGAATCATATTTTACCTGCTGTAAAAACATTGATTTTTGATATTAAAACCAATACATTCACACTCTTAATTTTACTATGATTGCTGAAAATATAAAACGGCTTCGCGAAAGTATTCAAGCGGTTTGCGATGCTTCGGGCAGAAGTTCTGATGAGATAAAATTAATTGCCGTTTCGAAGTATTTCGGTATAAAAGCTATTACCGAAGCAAACGAAAACGGCATTACCGATTTCGGCGAGAATAAAGCCCAGGAGTTAAGAGACAAGTATAATCTGATAGGCGATAAAGTTACCTGGCACTTCATCGGAACGCTGCAAAAGAATAAAGTAAAGTATGTTGTTAAAGCGGCTTCGTTAATTCATTCGGTCGATTCAATCGATCTTGCCGATGAGATAAACAAACAAGCTGTTAAGAATGACAAAGTTCAGGATATTCTTTTAGAAGTTAAAACATCGTTCGAAGAGACGAAGGCGGGTGTTGCCGAAGAAGAGGAAATATTCAAGCTCGCCGAACATTGCAGCACGCTTGAAAATGTTAAGCTTATCGGCTTAATGACCATGGCGCCCTTTACAGACGATGAAAGTTTAATTAGGAAAAGTTTTACAGAATTGCGTAAATTAAAAGATAAATTAAACAAACAGGGATTCAATTTAACCGAGCTGTCGATGGGAATGACAAGTGATTACAAAATTGCGATTGAAGAAGGTTCAACTATGTTAAGGATAGGTACGGCTATTTTTGGTCCCCGCGACTACTCCAAAGACTGGAGGGAATTATGAAACTTACTCCTATTAACATTAAAACACAGGAGTTCTCAAAATCGTTAAGGGGTTACGATACAGAAGAAGTTAAAGCATATCTCGAAAAACTCGCCAGCGAAGTTGAAAACCTTCTGAATGAAAACGACGAACTCAAAAACGAAATTGACGGCTTGAAGGAAAAAGTTGATGAGTTCAAGAAGATAGAAAAGAATTTAAGAGAAACACTCGTTAAAGCACAGGAAACTTCTTCACGCACATTGGAATCGAGGAAGAAGCAGACAAGCATGATGATTAAGGAAGCGGAGCTTAAAGCACAACAGATAATCGAAAAAGCAAAAAAGTCAGCCGATGAGATAAGAGATGCGGTTGTTAAATTGAGAGAAGAACGAAATCTTATAATTGCAAAGCTTAAGGCAATAGTAAGTTCGCAGGCATCGCTTCTCGAAGGAAAAGTATCACCGGCAGGAGAAGAAGCTCCCCCGCAGAAAAAACAGGAAGACAAAAAACAGTTTGATATTGACGTTGACGGAATTGTTGACAAACTTTTATAATTATGAGTGAATTAATAGATAAAATAAACGAAACCCTTTCGGTAATTAAAAAGGTTACCGGTAAAGATTATCCCGTGGGAATTATTTTAGGAACGGGACTCGGCGGACTCGTCAAGGAAATTGAAATAGAGCACGAGATTGACTACGGAGACCTGCCGCACTTTCCGCTTTCCACGGTTGAATCGCATCAGGGCAAGCTGATATTCGGAAAGATTGGTGATAAGAATGTAGTTGCGATGCAGGGAAGATTTCATTACTACGAAGGTTACTCGATGAAGCAGATAACTTATCCGGTTCGTGTAATGAAATTTTTGGGCGTAAAAACCCTGTTAGTTTCAAACGCATGCGGAGGAATGAATCCGCTTTACAGGCGCGGCGATATTATGCTGATGGTTGACCATATCAATCTCTTGGGCGATAATCCTTTAATAGGAAAGAACGAGGATGAACTCGGTCCCCGCTTCCCCGATATGAGTGAACCTTACAGCGAAGAGTTAATTAAAATTGCCGAAGATGTTGCACTCGAAAATAAAATTAAAGTGCAGAAAGGTGTTTACGTTGCAGTCCCCGGACCGAATCTTGAAACAAAAGCGGAGTACAGATTTTTACGGGCTATCGGTGCCGATGTTGTAGGTATGTCAACCATTCCCGAAAACATTGTTGCAAACCACATGGGTATGAAAGTGCTCGGCATAAGCATAGTAACTGATGAATGTTTTCCCGATAACTTAAAACCGGTAAACGTAGAAGAGATAATTGCCACTGCAATGGAAGCCGAACCGAAGATGACTTTGATTATGAAGGAAGTGATTAAGAGGATATAATGGAAAAGAAAGATTTGATAAATTATGGTGCGGTTATTTTGCTCGGAATTCTTATTTTTGCATCCGACTTTTTGAACACCGACCTGTTTAACTTCGGAGAGCAGAATTTTTCCGTCTGGTTTGTGCTGTCTATCTTTTGCTTTTCATCGGGATGGTACATTAATAAATCGTTCGGATGGAACAAAGGCGGCAAGGTTGTTTTTTCGTTGATTGTTGCCGTAACTGCAATAAGTATTTTTCTTGTTACCTTCTTTGCCGATTACTTCGGGGCGCACGAAATACTTACGGAAAATTTAATTCTTTACAGCTTAAGGAACATCACTCTCGGCTCAATGGCATTTTTCGGAATGGCTGTTCAGGAAGTAATAAGCACAAGAAGAAACACGGAACTGTTGGAAGAGAAAGTCGAGCTGCTGCAGAAAGATTCGGAGCTTTCGAAAAAGGAAGCGGACTTGATTGTTGAAGAAGCAAAAGTTAAAGCACAAAAAATCATCAACGATGCCGAAGCAAAGGCAAAGAATATCATCCTTAAAAAGGAAAGAATTGAAAAAGAGTTAAAAGAGTTTATTCAGGTTGAAAAAGAATTGATAAAAAGGTACGAAGAAAAGTAAAGATATGTTTAAGCAGAATATTGAAAAAGCAGGTTATCCCGAAATAGAAAAACAGATACTCAAATTCTGGGAAGAGAATAACATCTTCGAAAAGAGTATTACAACACGAAGCGAAGAAAAATCGTTTACTTTTTACGAAGGACCGCCCACTGCAAACGGCAAGCCGGGAATTCATCACGTTATGTCCCGCACGCTTAAAGACCTTGTGTGCCGCTATAAAACTTTACGCGGCTACAGAGTTGAAAGAAAAGCCGGATGGGATACTCACGGACTTCCCGTTGAAATTGAAGTTGAAAAGAAGATTGGCATAAAGCATAAAAGCGAAGTTGTTGAATACGGAATAGAGAAGTATAACAAAGCATGCCGCGAATCTGTGTTTACATATCTCGATTTGTGGGAAAAGATGACGACCCGCATGGGTTACTGGATTGATTTGGATTCAGCTTATATTACACTTAAGAATGAATATATCGAATCGGTTTGGTGGGCGTTAAAAACTCTGTTCGATAAAGGATTGATTTATAAAGATTATAAAATCGTTCCGCAGGATCCGAAATCGGAAACGGTTCTTTCATCGCACGAACTTGCACTCGGTTACAGGGAAACGAAAGACCCTTCGGTTTATGTTCTGTTTAAGATTAAAGAAAAGCAGGATGAATACTTTTTGGTCTGGACGACAACTCCATGGACTTTGATATCGAACGTTGCGCTTGCAGTCGGTCCGGATGTTGATTACGTAAAAATCAAAATCGATGATAAAAAGATTATTCTTGCAAAAGAACGCTTAAGCGTAGTCGGCGATGAATATGAAATCATCGAAGAGTTTAAGGGCAAAGATTTAGAAGGAATCGAATACGAACAATTGTTCGATTATGTAAAGGTTAACAAAAAAGCTTTTTACGTTGTGCCCGCCGGATTTGTAAGCACCGAAGACGGTTCGGGCATTGTGCACATTGCTCCTGCTTTCGGTGCAGATGACTACGACCTTTCGAAGAAGTACGACCTTCCGATGCTGCAGCCCGTTACACGCAGCGGATTGTTTACCGAAGAAGTAACCGACTTTGCAGGAATGTTCGTTAAAGATGCCGACAAAGATATTATCTACAAGCTGAAGAAGGAAGGCAAGCTGTTCAAGAAAGAAACCATTGTTCACACTTATCCGTTTAGCTGGCGGCACGAAGATGTTCCCGTAATTTATTACGCGAGAGAATCGTGGTTTATAAGAACCACATCCATAGCCGACAGAATGGTTGAACTGAACAAAACGATTAACTGGCAGCCGCCTGAAGTCGGTGCGGGAAGGTTCGGCAACTGGCTTGAAGAGAACAAAGACTGGGCGCTTTCGAGAGACCGCTTCTGGGCAACTCCGCTTCCGATTTGGGTGAGCGAAGACGGAGATATGTTTGCGGTCGGCAGCATAGAAGAATTGAAGGAAGGATTCATCGAAGAAAACGGCGAAAGAAAATCCGTAGCGGATTTTGAAGAGATTGATTTACACAAACCTTTTGTCGATAAAATATTATTCGAAAGAAACGGAAAGATTTACAAACGCACACCCGAAGTAATCGATGTTTGGTTCGATTCGGGTTCGATGCCTTTTGCACAATATCATTATCCTTTCGAAAACAAAGAAGCATTCGAAAAGAACTTCTTCCCCGCTGATTTTATTTGCGAAGGAATCGACCAGACACGCGGCTGGTTTTATACGCTGCATGCAATTGCAACAATGCTTTTCGACAGCGTTGCTTTCAAAAATGTAATTGTTAACGAGTTGATACTGGACAAGAAGGGTCAGAAGATGTCCAAGTCGAAAGGCAACACGGTTGACCCGTTCGAGCTGTTCGACAAGTACGGTGCGGATGCAACAAGATGGTATCTGGTAACTACCAGTCCGCCATGGCGTCCCACGTTGTTTGACGAAGAAGGATTGATTGAAGTACAGCGTAAGTTTTTCGGAACACTGATTAACACTTATTCCTTCTTTGCTTTATATGCAAACATCGACGGCTTTAACTACAGCGAAGAACCCGTTCCGCTTGAAAAAAGAGAAGAGATTGACAGGTGGATAATTTCGAAATTAAATTCGCTTATTGTTGAATACGAACAACTGATGGACAATTACGATGTAACAAAAGCTGCAAGAGCGGTATCTTCGTTTACAATCGACCATCTTTCGAACTGGTATGTAAGAAGATGCAGACGCCGTTTCTGGAAATCGGAAATGAATGATAACAAGTTAGCGGCTTACCAAACATTGTATGAGTGCCTGATAACCATCAGCAAACTCACTTCGCCGTTTGCACCTTTCATCTCCGAAGAGTTGTATCAGGATTTGAACTCAGTTACAAAAAAAGAGGATTGCGAATCGGTTCACCTGGCTGAATATCCCCAAGCCGGTAAAATTGATAAAGAGCTTGAGCTTAAAATGGAAGTAGCACAGCAGGTGGTTTATCTTACACGTGCAATGCGGGCAAAGCTGAACCTGAAAGTAAGGCAGCCGCTTCGGAAGATTATGGTTGTTGTGGATAAAGAAAAACGCAACGCACTTGCGGAAATGAAAGATGTAATTCTTGACGAAGTAAACATAAAAGAGCTTGTTGTTTTGGAAGATGATTCCGAAATTGTTACAAAATCGGCAAAAGCAAACTTTAAGGTTCTTGGTCCAAAATTTGGTAAAAAAGTTCAGAAAATTGCCGCCTCAGTAAAAGAATTCGGAAAAGAAGAAATAAGCCGTCTCGAAAACGGCGAAAATGTAACTGTATCAGTCGACGGCGAAGATGTTCAGATATCGAAAGAAGATGTGGAAATCGTCAGTTCCGAAATTGAGGGATGGGTTGTTGAATCGGACGGCGGAGTTACCGTGGCTATCGATACCGAACTTGATGAGCAGCTTATTGCAGAAGGATTGGCAAGAGAGTTCGTTAACCGCATTCAGAACATGCGGAAGGATGCCGGATTTGAAGTTACCGATAAAATTGTAATCAGGTTTAACGGTTCGGAAAAAATTAAAAACGCAGTAAAATCATTTACTGAATATGTAGCAAACGAAACACTGGCGGAAAATGTTGAAAGTGTTGATAAGTTAAATGGCGGGTTCCAACAGGATTGGCAGATTGGCGACCAGTCCTGTTCAATTCAGATAGAGAAGGTGAATTCTTAATAAAGGAGTTTAACAAATGGCTAAAAAGACAACAAAAAAAACGACAGCTAAAAAATCAACAAAGAAAAGCACAACTAAAGGGAAGAGCAAAGTGACAAAGACGACAACCCGGAAAAAATCTGCCCCGAAGACGGCAGCCAAAAAGAAAGCGACTGCAAAAAAGACGACTAAAAAAGTTACGCCGAAAAAAACAACTGTAAAGAAAACCACGGCTAAAAAAGCAGCAGCAAAAAAAACCACTACAAAAAAGAAAGTAACGACGAAGAAAACCGTAACTAAAAAAGCTGCTCCGAAAAAAACCACGGCGGCAGAAAAAACTCCTGAAACTAAACCCAAAAAGAAAGCAGTAACCGTGAAAGAAGAAAAATCGCCGGCACAAACCAGAGCAGAAGCGTTAAAGAAAATTAAAGGATACAGTAAGAAAGATCTCGAGCACTTCAAAGCAATTATTTTAGAGAAGCGCGAAGAAATTATAGAAGATCTTCAGAGTTTAAAAGAGCAGATGCTCGATCCGACAACAGGTGAATACATAAACGAAAACTCACCCTATTCGCTTCACATGGCTGAACAGGGAACCGATGCGATGGAAAGGGAAAAGACTTTCCTTTATGCACAGAGAGAGAACAAGTTTCTCGGATACCTCGATGATGCTTTAAAGAGAATTGAGTTGGGCACTTACGGAATTTGTATTGAATGTATCGAAGAGCCGCAGCATCTTTGCGAAACCTGTCCTCTTATACCGAAGGAGAGACTGGAAGCCGTACCTCATACCCAGCACTGTTTGCCGATTAAGCAGAGGAAGGACCGGCGCTGATTTATTAATCGTTTAACGGTAAATCGCGTTAAAGGTATTACTTGTGAAGTTAATATTTGTTTCATTTCTCGTACTCATTGCCGACCAGTTATCAAAACTGTATGTTAGAGGATTCAGTGTGCCATGGTTCGATTTTACTCATTACGGTCTTCCGCAAAGCCAGAGCATTCCCGTAATCGGAAACTTATTCTACATTACTCCCGTCGAAAATCCGGGTATAGCTTTTGGAATAGACTTCGGACCGGAATTTAAAATTATTCTTTCAATCTTTACAATACTTGCAACGGGCGGATTGGTTTATTATTTCTTTAGAATAAAAGATTATAATTTTAATTTCAGGTTTGGTGTGGCGCTTATTTTAGGCGGTGCTTTCGGGAATTTAACAGACAGGGTTTTTTACGGCTGGCTTTACGGTTACGGAAGTATTTTATCGGGCAAAGTAGTAGATTTTCTGGATGTACGGTTGTTTTCATTTTTCCTGCTTAACGATACATTCGGAATTTATGTGTTCAACCTGGCTGATGTGGCAATTACAATAGGAGTGGGAATGCTTATTGTTAGTTTGTTACGAAGCAACGGGTCAAAGGAAGTGTCGGAAGCCGGAAGCAATTTAGTTTAGGGAAGGATAAAAGTTGAGAGTTTTATATATCACACTCGGTGTGGTTATTATAGATCAGATTTCGAAATTTTATATCAAAGGAATAAAAATTCCTTTTTTAAATTTTGAACACGTAGGAATGTATCCGGGTCAGTCTATTCCGGTTATCGGAGATTTTTTCAAGATTACTTTTATCGAAAATCCCGGAATGGCATTCGGCTTTAATCCCGGAACCGATTTCAAATTCTGGATTTCCCTCTTTTCATTTTTAGCAAGCATAGCAATAGTTGTTTATCTTTACCTTGCACGCAACAGAGTGTTGAGCTTAAGAATTTCGCTTGCGCTTATATTGGGCGGTGCTATCGGTAACTTAATCGACAGGGCTTTTTACGGATTGATTTACAAATACGCACCTTTCTTCTACGGCAGGGTTGTCGATTTTTTGGATTTCGACTTTTTCAACTTTACTTTATTCGGTAAGAATTATGACCGCTGGCCGATTTTCAATTTAGCCGATGCATCGGTTACAATAGGTGTGCTTATACTGCTTATATTTTACAAGCAGCATGCTAAAGAAGAAGAGGAAGCAAAAGCAAAGGACGAGCAGGCGAATGAAGTTGAAGCAGCAAACAATGACGGTAATTTAGAAGAGAACAAAAACGATGTCGACGAAACTGATAACGGAAAAGAAATATCGCTTTGAAGTACCGGAGGGAAAAAAGAAGGAACGGATAGATACATTTCTCACAAACTCAATCGAAAACGCCACCCGCTCGAAAGTTCAAAAAATTATCGAAGCCAATCTTGTTACTGTAAACGGTAAAGTTGTAAAAGCAAACTACCGGGTCAAACCGCTCGATGTAATTGAAGCAGTGCAGCCAATTTCGCCACGACCCGAAGACGTTGAACCGGAAGATATTCCTTTGGATATTGTTTACGAAGATGAATACCTTTTGGTAGTGAACAAACCTGCAGGAATGGTTGCTCATCCCGCTTATGCAAATTATACGGGAACTCTTGTAAACGCACTTCTCCATCACACTCAAAAGTTAAGCGATATTAACGACCCGGGCAGACCCGGCATAGTTCACCGTTTGGATAAGGACACAAGCGGATTATTAGTTGTTGCAAAAGACGATTGGGTGCACGCCAAATTAGCCGAACAGTTTTCGAAGCATACTGCCGAAAGAGAATATCACGCAATCTGCTGGGGCAGGTTCGGTGAAAAAGAAGGAAAGATTGAAACGTTCATAGCCCGCAGCAAACGTGACAGGAAAAAATTTGCAATTAGCGATAACGAAGGAAAGAAAGCGATAACCCTGTACAAAGTAATCGAAGAGTTTGAGTTTACTTCTTACATAAAGCTGAATCTTAAAACAGGCAGAACACACCAGATACGGGTTCATCTTTCGGGCATCGGCAGACCTGTATTCGGCGACCCGACTTACGGCGGCAGACAGATACGCTACGGTTCGGAACTTCCGAAAATAAAAAGCAGAGTGCAAAACCTTCTGGAAATTATGCCGCGGCAGGCGCTGCATGCAAAAACACTCGGCTTTATTCATCCGAAGACAAAAG
>JAJRSV010000155.1 GCA_024278655.1 Bacteroidota bacterium
AGTAAATGCACACTTACGTAAGTCGATGCATCTGTCGAAGCGCAAAGCATATCGAGTATGTTATCCCTGTTAACATCGCCCAAAGCCGGCGTTTGAAAGAATGTTGTTTGTCCGGTTAATTCAATCGGCCAAGCTGGTACAACTGTTCCGTCGTGATTGTAAGCATGATAAAGAGGCGGACTTGCGTTATCGTCCGTAATCAATTCTATTAAATTATCGTTATCGATATCGGCTAAGATTATTTGTGCGTTAATTGCGTTAACCGGTCCCACGGGAAAGCCGGGTAATAAATCCCCGTTAGCATTCCATACATAAACATAATTAGCGGGCGTTGCACTCAACACCTGGTCACCGACTGCAATATCGATTATGTTGTCTTCATCAATGTATCCGACTGCAGGCGGGGAATAAACCCACCAGTTTGTAGTCTTGGGCCAGCCGGTAAGAATAGAACCGTCATTCTTCATAATATAAACACTGCCTGTTCCGGTATTTATGTTATGCGTTCCGAAGATTATCTCTCTTACATTATCATTATCCACATCGGCTAACACCGGCGAAGAATACGAGTGAGTTGAGCCCGATGGAAGCTCGAACGGAAATCCTGTAAGCAGGTTGCCGTCTTTATCCCAAACGTAAAGTCTTGTATAAGACTCGAAAATAATTTCGGGAACACCGTCGCCTGTAATATCACCCACAGCCGCACTCGATGCAGGCACACCTATTGTTGTTTGAGGCCAACCGGGGAACACCGTTCCGTCTCCTTTATAAACCCACACTTCACCATCGGGATAAAGACGTTTGTTAATTATTATTTCGAGTGCACCGTCACCATCCAAATCGGCTAAAACCGGAGAGCGGGTTGAATAGCCGTGAGTAATAGGAAATCCGGTTACATTGCTTCCGTCTTTTTCGAAAGCGTAAAGCGTTCCGCTTGTTGTGCCCGAATATCTTGTAACAACAATTTCACCTTCACCGTCTCCGTCAATATCGCCGAATGCAGGTGCGCTTTGCATTGTAGGTGTAACCGATTTCGGCCATCCCGGTACATCCGTGCCGTCGGAGTTCCATGCATAAACTTTATTGCCGATGTTATATAAAACTTCCAGTTCCGGGTCGGAATCCATGTTAACCATTATTCCGCCTTCAACCGAAAAGCCGGACATCTGTTTCGGAAAACCGTTGAAATTGGGAAACGTATCGAGCAGGATTGTTTCCTGCACAATCTTATCCGAAATAGTTTTTACTACGTTAATTCGGTTGTTAACATCGGGCAGGTAATTGTTGTTTGTTGTAATCTCTGCTTTTCCCACAGAAGTTTGTGCGTGCAGTGAGGAAAGAAAAATCAGGATGAAAATAACAGTAAATAATTTCTTCATAGCAATCCTCCTTAAGAATAATAACTAAAAGTAAACGCATTAGTTTAAAAATTCAAATTAATAATGAGGAAAGCTGTTAAATAAAAACGGAGCCGGCTGTTAAAACCGGCTCCGCTTTTTGAGGATTATTGGGAGGAGTTCTACAATTCGCCCAATGGGCAATACGTCAATCATTACTTGAACAACAGCCCCAATAAACCGTTGGTCCCTGATTAAACGATTCCATTATTTAATCAACAACCCCGACAAGGTCGGGATTACTAATCAAATGATAATATCATTTGATTAGCAACATCTTCTTCACCTGAACAAATCCTGCACCCGAACCTGTTCCCGGAGTATTAACCTGTAATCTGTAAAGGTAAACTCCCGAAGCGAGGTTCGAGGCATTAAACTGAACCGAATGCATGCCCTGAGTTAAGTT
Organism: Bacteroidota bacterium; assembly: GCA_024278655.1. Lineage (GTDB taxonomy): Bacteria > Bacteroidota > Ignavibacteria > Ignavibacteriales > Ignavibacteriaceae > BMS3ABIN03. The sequence continues at coordinate 1,804 of JAJRSV010000155.1, forward strand.
ATTGTTTACAAGGGTAGCAACCTCTTCTCCTACTATGTTGTAAACCTTCAAAGTTACAAATGCTTCCTGCGGAAGTGTGAACCGTATAGTTGTTGAAGGATTAAACGGGTTCGGGAAATTTTGATAAAGTGTATATTCTTTTACAACAGACAGACTGCCGTCATCCGAATTTGTTACGGTATCTGCCGATTTCTTTATCTGCAGTGCCAGCGGGTCTCCTGCTGCCGATACATCCGCCCAAACAGTTACTTCATCGCCCGGATGAATGTTCGAGTAATCCATCGGCTTGTAATCGGATGTGAGGACGATCGTCTCGCTGTTTATCTGGTAACTCGGCTGGGAAATCACGATGAAATCGGGACCGACCGTAATAACGGTTCCTGTTGATTTAACGACATTCGGATTTTCCGAAATCTTTATTCTGCTTGCAACATAAACTCCGTTTTGTAACTGAGTTACTTTAGCTTTAACTACCAATCCGGTTTCCAGTTCTGTAAAGTCTGTTTGCCTGTTAGCCAAATCGGTAATGAATGTTACGTTGTTAAGTTCGATGTTGAGGTTACCCATTACAAGTGAGTTTCCGGTTATACCGTTTATTGTTCCGATAATTGCGGCATCGCCCGGGCTATCCACTTTTATTCTTGTGGCAAGCAGACTGCTGTCGCTCTGAACTTCGGCTCTGACTTCAACATGCATTCCTACCGTCAAGTAGGTTACATCAACCGTATCGCCGCTTTCCGAAATAATTACGGTAGCCGCATCGATGTAAAATTGCCAGTTTCCAACCTGACCCATTGTATCGCTTATTGCATCAAGCGTTCCTTCGAACTCAACGGTGTTGGACCATAAATCTTCCACTTCAATTTTAGTTGCGTAGTAGCTGCCGTCATCCAAAAGAATTCCGTAAACTTCTACTATCATTCCTATTTCAAGATCGTTAATTGTAATCGGGTCGTGGTTTTCATCCAGTATAACCGTGTTCGAATCGGTTTGGAATTCTATACCGGCAACAACAACGGTATGGTCGTAGATTGTATCGATAGCTGCTGTAATTTCGATATGCTGATAATTCTCGTCTTCAACTTTAATTCTTGTTGCAAGGAATGTGCTGTCTGCCTGAAGTATTGCCTTAACTTCCACTTTCATTCCTACCATCAAATCATCAAACGTAATCGGGTTGTGCTGGTCATCCAGTATTTAGGTCTGATCGTTCACAAAGAATGTAATACCGCTTACTACCAAGGATGAGGAGTCTTTCGATTCGATATAACCTTCTATTTCAAAATTATTATCGTGGTCGCCTTCTCTTTCAATTTCGGTAGCGAGGAATGTGCTGTCGCTTTGAAGCTGTGCTTTAACTTCTACGAAGTCACCAACGATAAGATCTTCAAAAGCAATCGGATTATCGTGATCTTTTATGACTGTATTTTCATCAACATAAAAAGTGATTCCGTTAACCACAAGACTACTGTCGCCTAACGATTCGATAAAACCTTCGGTTTCGAAATTACCGTCGTGTCCGCCTTCATCGTCCAGTTCTATTTTGGTAGCTAAGTAAGAAGTATCGGTAAGTACAACTGCGTGAACCTCTACGTAATCACCTTCGCTTAAATTTTCGAAAGGAATTATAGTATCGTGATCTTTAATAAGAGTATTTTCATCAACAACAAAGAGCATTCCGTTAACGGTAAGTGAACTGTCGCCGATCGATTCAATGTATCCTTCGGTTTCAAAATCGTCGTCTCCCGAACCGTGCTCACCTTCAATTTTAATTTCGTTGGAAAGGAAGGTTCCGTCATCCATGTAGTGAGCTTTAACTTCTACAAAGTCTCCCTCGCTTAAATCGCCGAAAGATATATGATTATCGCCGTCTTTAACTACGGTTTGATCATCAACATAAAGCGTAATGCCGTTAACGATAAGGAAATCATCGCCGAGCGATTCGATATATCCTTTTGTTTCAAGCTGTCCGTTGTGTTCCGGTTCGTCTTCAAGCTTAATTTTCGAAGCGGTAAATCCCGCATCGGTTACATTAGCTTTAACTTCAACAACATCTCCGATGTTTAAATCGGAAAAGTTTATCGGGTCACCATGATTATTCTTAATCATAGTTTCGCCGGTTACGAGAAAGCTCAAACCGTTTACTTCCAGACTGCTGTCTGAAAGGGCGGTTATTTCGCCGTTGGTTTCAACATCGTAGTTATCGTCGTCGGCAAATACCGTGCTTGCCGAAAACGTAAAAATCAGCAATGTTAAAATCGCTGCTATTAATTTTAATTTATGGTTCGCTTGTTTCATTTATTGCTCCTGATTATTATTTGTTATTTCCGTTTTCATTATACAACTAATTAGTAACCGGATTTGGATATTGGTGACATTTGAGGGACGGAAATCGGAAGGCAATATGTTTTGATTTTGTGCGAAAAACAAAACTTTTACCAAACCTTTGTAATCAGCCCGGTTTTTTTACTATTGCGAAAGTAATTGCTTCAGCTTACAGAATTTCTGAATATTTCATTATATCTTTAAGGGTTAATTATTCAACAATTAATTACGGATTAAAATGAAATTAGGATTAGTTCAATACAGTCCCGTTTGGGAAGATAAAGAAGCAAACAAGCAAAAGATTATTACACTGCTAAAAGAAGAAATGAACGATTTCGATTTGTTGATATTTCCCGAAATGACTCTTACCGGTTTTACGATGAAATCGAAAAAGTTTGCGGAAAAGCCGAAAGGGGAGAGCTTCAAGTTTTTCAGGAGTATTGCCAAAGATTATAAAGTGCACGTTATGGCAGGAATTATCGAGAGCCCGAAGAAGAAAATTTACAATACTTTAATTCATATTTCACCAAAAGGAAAATTAGTTTCTTCGTACAGAAAAATTCATCCTTTCTCGTATGCAAAAGAGGATAAGTTTTATAATAAAGGAAGCAAGCAGGTAATAACAAAAATAGGGGAGTGGAAGATAGGTTTATCAATTTGTTACGATCTGCGCTTTCCGGAACTGTACAGGTATTACGCAAAAAAGCGGGTTCATTTAATTATAAACATAGCTAACTGGCCCGATACCAGAATCGAGCATTGGCACACACTGCTTAAAGCAAGAGCAATTGAAAACCAGTGTTACGTAGCCGGAGTTAACAGAGTGGGTGATGCACCGAAACTTCATTACAACGGGATGAGCGGTGTATTCGATCCGCTCGGACGAACCGTAGATATTGTTGAAAATGAAGAGCGGATTATCTTTGCGGAAATCCACAAAGCCGAAGTAGAGGATGTTAGAAAAACATTACCTTTTTTGGAAGACATCAGATTGATATAAAAGTCCCCCTCTCAAAAAAAAAGTCCCTCTCCTTTACAAGGAGAGGGATTTAGGGTGAGGTCTAATTACACCTTCAAAGTTTCCTGACCCGGTTCCCAGTTACAGGGAGTAAGTCCACCGGTTTGAAGCGCATCCAATTCTCTTAATACTTCGTGAACGTTTCTGCCGACATTCAAATCGTTTGCACAAATCCATTTAATCGTTCCTTCCGGATCGACGATGAAAGTTACTCTGTATGCAACTTTCTCATTTGCTTCAAGAATGCCCAATTCCTCAGCTAATGATTTTGATGTATCGGCAAGCATCGGAATATCGAGGTTCTTTAATTCCGGCGCAGCGTTTCTCCATCCGAGATGAACATACTCGGAATCGGTAGAAGCTGCAATTAACATTGCGTTACGCTTTTCGAACTCACTGTTCTGAGCATTAAACTCTGCTATCTCGGTAGGGCATACGAAAGTAAAATCTTTCGGATACCAGAACATTACCATCCACTTGCCGGCTTTTTTATGATCGTCTGAAGTTATCTCTGCAAACTCTTTTCCGTGCTCGAGTGACACGCATGCAGTCTTTTTAAATTCGGGAAACTTTTCTCCTAATCCTATCATTTTATTCTCCTTTTTATTTGCTGAATTAAAAATTTACCGTTTCCAAAGTTAGTCCTCCTCTCGCTACCTATCAAATAGATTATAACGATATTAACATAGATAAAGCTTATAAGAGTCAAAGGTCAGACGTCAAAAGTCAAACGTCAGAGGAAAGAATTCAGGAGTAAGAAGACAGACGCTGACACCACGATAGTGCAGCAGCGCGAGCGTGGACGCTCGTTTACGCATACAAAAAAACCCCTCTCCTTGCCAAGGAGAGGGACATAGGGTGAGGTCTGCCAACACAACCACAAACGATAAAAAGCATACAAAAAATTATATCACGATGGTTCGGTGATGCAAGCAGGGATGCTTACTTTCGCTTTTTTTGAATATCGAACACTCATCATCCCTACCAAATGCCGGCAGGGATTTTAGATTTTAGAAGTTTCCATCTTTTTACTTATTCTTCAACATTCTATCTATCCAATATTCCGGTTTTCTGTTTTGGTGAGCGACTGCTAAAATGAAAATTTTATTTTTGTGTATAGATAAATAAGATTATAAGGGAATTTTCTTAATACCGCTTTTCTGGTATGTGCTGTGTTCTTAGACCAAAGTTCGGGGAAACGGATGATGAGTTCAATAGTATCTGTTACTTCGGTTAAAATTTATCTCCCACACCACTTAACTGTAAATTATAATATTCTATGGCATCATCAAGTTCAATTGATGCCGGTTCAATAAACTCGACTTACATCTATTTGTATCGCTCTATAATCTCTTTGAAAGCAAAGGTTTTAACTTTTCCTTCAATCAAAGCATTATATCTTTTTTCGGATTCTTCCGCCCAAATTTTTTCGATGTTTTCATCAGGCTTATTCAAACTGCGGGTTAGCATTTCAATTAACTCAAGTTGACCGGTAAAAAATAAGGAAATTTTGTAATATTTGTAGAACGGAAAAAAAAATAAAGGGATAAAATGTTTAGATTACAAAGAATCCC
>JAJRSV010000156.1 GCA_024278655.1 Bacteroidota bacterium
CAGTTTTAATTCACGTATTTCTTTTAACTTTTCAGAGCTTAACCTTTTCTGAGTTGCAAATATTTCCAGGTTCATCCACTTGTCAACGAATTTCTCCATGCTGTTTTCTTCAATGAATTTTGCAATGTAATTATCGCTTTCGGTTCTTGTTTTGCGTTCTTCTGGATCTTCAATTCCGCATGAAGCACTTTCTAAAATTAACATTTTTAATTTTCCCGGATAGTTAACCGCAAAGCTCAGCGCCGCTCGTCCGCCCATCGAGTAACCGATTAAAATAACTTGTTTGAGTTTGAGGTGTTTTAACGTATCAAGAATTTGTTTGTTAATATTTTCTGCTGTGTAGTATGCGAGTTCGTCTGGAGAGTCGGTTTTTCCATGCCCAACCAAATCAATTGCAACCTGATTAAAATTTTTGTCGATATGAGTTGAAATTTCTTTCCAGTCTTCAGCGCAGCCGGTAAAACCATGAAGATAAAGGATTGTTTCCCTGCTCTTGTTGAAAGCGGATAAGTGATATAGGTAAGTGTTTATTCCGCCGGCTTTTATTTTATGTTTAACTAAACTCTTCATCGATTGATTTAGTTACTGCGTTCCAAAAATCTCTGCGGGTTTTCAGCGAAGCATTTGCATCAGTTTTTATTTCCAATACGGTAAGTGTGCGTGTATTTAACGAGCTGTTAAATTTGTTTTGCAAGTCGTTCCAGCTTTTAATATTAAAATATGAATGACCGAACGATTTTACAATTGATGCAATATCCAGATTATGAGGAGTTGTAAAATAAGCATTTAATAACTTTTTATAACGTGCAACAGGCAGCATATTAAATATTGCCCCGCCGTTGTTGTTTATCAGAATGATCGTTAAAGGAATTTTGTGATGTTTTGCTGCAATCAGCGCATTCAAATCGTGAATGAACGAAACATCGCCGGTTAGCAAGCAGGTTGGCTTTTTGATGATTGCCGTTCCAAGCGTCGTGGAAGTAACTCCGTCAATTCCGCTTGCACCACGATTGAAATACACTTTAAAATCCTTAACGGTTTTTCCCGCAAAATAATCAAGGTCGCGTACCGGTAAGCTGTTGCCGACAAACAACTGCGCATTTGATGGGAGAGCTGAAATTATTTCCGTAACAATTCTTGTTTCATCCGGGAACGTAGCGGTACTTATAACAGATTGTTTCAGCTTTTCGGAAATATCGTCTGCCCGTTTAAAACTTTGCAGCCACTTTTTTGATTTTCGTTTGAATTTGAATTCACTCAATTTTTGAATAGCAGTTTCACAGAATAATGCCGGGTCCAAACGCAGAGGAAGTTTTGCTTTTTTCGAAGGTACAAACCAATCTCCGTATTCGTTTATTAAGTATCGGACAGCACCGGAATTTTCCAAATACTCCTCCAATACTGTTGATGTAACGGTTCTGCCGAATTGTAAAATTATTTCCGGTTTGTTCCTCTCACAAAAAACTTTTGAACGAAGGAAACTATCGTAGTTAGAAATGATAAACCTATCTGCTTTGTTCACTTTAAATCTTAAATGAGAAGCGCCATCGGCTAAAACAGGGTAGCCGGAAATTTTTGCAAGCGTTTTAACGGTCTTTCTGAATTCCGGATCGTATTTATCGGGACAAACAACAATCAATCCGTTTGAAAAATTACTGATTTGTTCCGCGATTCTTTCAATATTTTTTTCTGTCCGCTTTCGTAATTTAATTTCCTTTTCGATGCTGTGGGTTAATGGCTCTTCGACAATTTCAAGTAATGAAGTATCAACTTCATCTGTAAATGAACCCGGCTCTAATGGTTTTCTGAAAGGCAAGTTAATATGAACCGGACCCCGGTCTTTCTTTAAACTTATTTCCACTGCTTTGTTTGCAATTTGCTTTAAGCGCGTTAATTTTTTTTCCGTGAGTTCGGGCAGCCCTGCATTTTTATACCACCGGATATGATTTCGATACAAATTGCGTTGATTAATTGTTTGATTGGCACCGCTGTTCAAAAGTTCGGGTGGACGGTCTGCCGTGCAAATAATTAATGGAACCCGCGATTGATAGGCTTCGATGATTGCCGGATAAAGTTCCGCGGTTGCCGTTCCGGAAGTTGTTACAACTGCAACGGGGGTGTTTGTTGCTTTGGCAATACCGAGTGCGAAAAACGCAGAGCTTCTTTCATCAATTATTGTGAAGCACTTTATGCGTTTCTCATTTGCAAAGGCAATAGTAAGCGGCGCGCTTCTTGAACCCGGTGAAATGCAAACATACCGCACACCCGAATTACAAAGCTGCTTAACGAATGCTTCAGCCCAAACAAAGTTTCTATTTACTTTTATATTGGTCATCGAACAAGTTTAAAATCGTTTTTAGTTTTAATTCGGTCTCGGTGAATTCATCTTCGGGAACGGAATCCTTCACAATGCCCGCACCGGAATATGCAAACAGCTTGTTGTTTTTCAGCAAGGCGGAACGTATTGCAACTGTGAACTCACAGTTTAATTCTGCACTTATCCATCCGACAATTCCGGAGTATAAACCGCGGTCAAATTTTTCTATTTGACGGATTGCTTTGAATGCTTTTGCTTTCGGTAATCCGCAGACAGCCGGGGTTGGGTAAAGCGCATCCATCAACTCAGCCAAATTATCTTTCGACTTTAACTGTGCCGTAACTTTTGTATGCAAATGCTGAACATTGCTTAATTTTTTTATGTGCGGCTCTTCTTCAATTTCAACTCTGTTTACAAAAGGATTAAGTTGTTCTTTTATAAAATCGATAACAAACTTGTGTTCCGTTAAATTCTTTTTATCGTTATTAAGCAACGATTGTTCGGTAACCTGATGACCGGGAGCCGAACCCGCCAGTGCATCCAGTTCAATGTTGTTTCCTTCAATTTTGATAAACTTTTCAGGGGAAGCTCCGAAGAAAACCGAATAGCCCGACATGAAAACAAAAAGATAGCAACCGGGATACTCATCTCTTAAAGACTTCATCTTCTTTTGCCAATCGATTTTTCCTTCAACTTCAAACTCCAATCTTCTTGCGAGAACCATTTTCTTCAGTTCATTATTTAACATTGCCCTGGCTTTTTTTACCGATTCAATCCATTCTTTTTTAAGGTTTGAGTTTCCGGTTACCGGCTTTAACTCGGCACGAACACTGTTTGAAGAAACAGAATTAAATATGTCAAAAATCTTTTGGGCGTTTTCTTTAAAATTGTTCAGAATGAAATTTCTATCGGTTTCGGAAGTCAATCTTTTGTTGAAAATTATGAAATTACGTTCGTTTGTTTTATATAAGATTATTTCGGGAATAAAAACATGAAAAGTTTTAAAGCCGCTCCACTCATCGGATGTTCTGCTGCTGTCGAATTTAACTCCGGCTAAAAGCAGAGGGATATCAGTAAGATTGTACTCATCGAAGTTGTTTGTTGAATCTATTCCTCTTACCTGCGAAAACAAACCTTCCCAGTTCGTTTCTTCGGTTGATAAATTACCATTTGAATTCAAGGCAATAAAGGAATAATGATTAGTTGGCGATGAGAAGAAAAGGGAAGTGTTATATTTCGACTGAACAGTGTTAAGAAGTTCGGCAAAATCGATATCCCCTATTTCAACAGCAAAAGTTAAAAGCTTATTCCCGGTTAGTTCGTTTTTTTTCTTTTCGAAAAAAGAATCAATCTTTTCTGAAATCTCAATAAGCCGGTTCTTTATTTTAATTTGATCTGTTTCCAAAATCGTAATTGTTTATTAGAAATTTATATCTTCTTCAATCGTATCGAGCAGGCGCAAGTAACTGTTGTATCTCTCTTTCGATATCTTCCCGGAATTAACCGCTTCGATAACGGCACATCCCGGCTCGTGGTAATGTGTACAGGTATTGAATCTACAATTATAAGCATATTCTTCGAACTCTGTAAAATAATGCGGGAGGTCTTCCTTCTTAATTCCGTAAGGATCAACTTCTCTTACGCCGGGTGTGTCGATAATAAATGTATTATCGCCAACGTGAATCATGTGGCTCGTAACGGTTGTGTGTTTTCCCTTTAACGTGTAAGTACTTATATCACCTACTTTAAGATTCAACCCAGGAAAAAGTTTATTCAGCAAAGAAGATTTACCCACACCCGACTGACCCCAGAACAAAGTTTTTCTGTTTGGCAGATGCGATTTAACTTCATCCAAACCTGTTCTATCAATTGCACTTGTAGCTATTACCGGATAACCGATTTTTTCGTAGAGTTCTTTCCATTTTGTAATTTCATTTTTCTCGTCCAAATCCGCTTTGTTGATTATTATTATCGAAGGAATGCCGCTGCTTTCTGCGGTAACGAGGAAGCGGTCGAGTGTTTTGTTATTAAAGTCCGGCAGCTTTATGCTCATTATTACCATCAGCAAATCGATGTTTGCGGCAATTATCTGTTCCAGCCGTTCGCCGCGGTAGCTTGCACCGCGGATGCGCGGAGCTTTACGTGAGAGATAATTTTTCCTTTCGGCGATTTTAAAAATTGTTCCTGTTCCGTCGGCATTCATATTAAACTCAACAATATCACCCACGGCAGCGATATCGGTTACGTATTGCTTGTCTTTTTTCAACGCAAATTCTTTTTTGAACTTGCCGCGCAGGATACATCTGATGGTTTTCTTTTCATCCGTAAAAACGTAGTAATCCTTACTTTCTATTCTTGTTATAGTTCCCTTGATAATTACCTCATAAATTTTTTAATCGTCTGGGTAAAAGTTATGGTTAGAGTGTTAAGTTTGCAAAAATAAATTTGCTTTCGGAAAGAGATGATTTTTATACGAAAAAACTAAATCCCCAATTAATTAAGTGCGGCTGACATAGTGAGAACAATCTTCTGAACCGTGATATCCTCCGAAATTCTGGAAACATTCGAATCGTAATTATCCTTGATGTTTTTCCACCAGCCGTAAGCATAAGCAACATCGACCGAGAAGTTGCCGCCTAATTTTAAACCGACACCCGCCGTTAAATATTTTTTATCGAATTCAACCGGATCGTTCTCGTAGGGCGATTGAAAATACATAGCTCCGGCTCTTGCCCAAATCGGTAAAAACGGAATTTTCATTTCGGCGGCTGCTTTGTAAGTAATCGCCGTTCTGAAAATATTTTCTATCTCTTTGTTTCGTTGTATTCTGTACTCCTGACCGAGCCCTTTCGTAAATTTCATCTGCGTATAATCGATTATATTTACTTCTCCGCTTACTGTTAATATAAGGAGATTCAAAGCAGCGCCCGCCCCGTATTCAAACGGTGTTTTAATTTCGTATTGCACATTATCAATCAACGGCTGGTTCAACTGGTATACAGCACCTGTACCGAAAAAGCTTTCGCCGTTTACATAATAATTTTCTTTGATTGTATAATAAGTGGGGAATTTAACCGTAGCGCCGAATGTAAAAATGTTGCCCGCATTGTAAAGCATACCGAGTTTAAAATCCCAGCCGCTCAAATCCCATTCGATTATATCGTTCAGGTAAAATGTTTGAAAGTCTTTTGTTGTCGGGTCACCCGGAACCAACTCAAGACCCGAAGTATAAATATCGCGTGTATCGTCTTCGTAATAATCCCTGTCCCGTTTATAACTTCCCGAAACAATATTAAATGTTCCACCCACCAACAGGTTTTTTGCAATTTCAACCGAACCTGCAAACGACCATTTACCGATACTGCCTTTTGTTCTATAGTTTCCGCTCTGGTTAAGTTGACCATTTATAAGCGTTGTATCCCTGATGTACTCACCCGTGTTCGGATCGTCTATTTCATAAGCCAATCCAAGGTCGTTTGTAATCGGAATAGTTTCATTAACATCGCCGGTAAGAAATTGAATCATACTTGTTGAACCCGCGTTGTATCCGTTAAAATCTGTAGCGGAATTAAAATCCTTCACGCGATTGTAACCGAGACTGAAAACCATACTTCCCCTGCGGGTAGGCACGGGATAAACAAAACCCACCTGGTTTAAGTTGATTGTACTTTTATTTGTGTTAATGTTGTTTCCAAAGAATGACGATGTGTTATCATAATTATCAAAGTTTAATCCTGCTGAAAGTTCTACCTTTTTCACCAGCCCCAATCCTGCAGGATTAAATATCACTGCCGAAAAATCGTTGCTTAAAGCAATATAACTGTTTCCCATTCCCAGCGCGCGGGCACTTATAAAAACATCCGGCTCGCTTAAACGTAACGCATCGTTAAAGTTTTGTGAAAAGCTTATTGCCGAAAAAATCAATACGAGTATTATTGTGAATTTGCTTTTCATCTTCCTGTTCTCCCTTCAAATGTTCTTCCTCCGGAATTTCTTAAATCGTCTCTTACTTTTGATGTGCCCGGTTTGGTTATTACCGGTTTTCTTACTTTAACAGGTGGTTCTACAGGTGTTTTTGGCGGAACCGGTAATGGTGTTGGAGCCGGCGCCGGGTCAACAGGAACCGGAACGGGAATATAAATCGGTTCGTAGTAAACAACTACATCATTTGTTTCTTCCGGTTGATCAACTATAGTATAACAAGCCGACAGCAACAAACTTGAGAGTAAAATACCGGTTAAGAGTAGTTTGCTATACATTTTTCTTTTCCCCTTAAATTATCTTGTTCTTCTTCCGCCGCTATGGTTCGAACCACCTCTTGTAGTTGTTCTTGGCGGAGAATAAGACCGTGGAGTATTATTCCTCGGTGGTGAATATGTTCTCGGTGTATTATTCCTCGGAGCTGTATATCTCTTCGGGTTATTGTTTTTGGGCGGAGTATATGTTTTTTTACGGGTGTTCCGCTTATTTGGTGTATAGGTATTGTTTTTCTTTGTTCTGGTATTGTTGTTATACTTTTTAGTAGTATAATTTCTCTTGGTTCTGTCGGTTTTGTTATATCGAGTCGTTTTTTGTTTTCTATAGTCCGAACCTGTCCGTGTATTGAATTTCTTCTTATTGGTTCTTGTATTTTTATTGAACTTTGTTCTGTTGGTCGTGTTTTTTAATGTGTAATTTTTAGTATCGCTTTTACGACCAAAGTCTTTTTTAACAAATCCTCTTCCGTTTTTGCCGTCGGTATTTCTGATGCCCAACGATCTGGTTTTACGTGTAACGTCGGTTACGGTTTTCCGTTCGATATTACTCTTGTTTCTTACACCTAATTCTCTTGTTATCTTTTTTCTTTCATTTTTAATCTTTAAGTCATTACGCTCAACAGGATTCTTACGTTTAGTATCGGTATTAAGCGTTAAGTCGCGTCCGCCTTCTCTGGTAGTAGTTCGTGTATTATTAGTAAGAACGGTTGGATTCCTCAAACGATCGCGTCTTCCGTCGTTGTAACCTCTTCCACCGGAATTTCTTATTCTGGAAACATAAGTGTTTCGTGTTTTATAATAATCACCGGCATAATATCCGCCGCCGTAGTAATAATATGGATCATAGTAATACCCGGAATAGTAACTATAGTAATAAGGTGAATAATAATACCAGTAAGGATACGGGTAAACCACGTAATAGTAAGGTGGATAGTACCAAGGATAATAGTAATAAGGATACCAGACACCGAAACCAAAACCGAATATTACGGAAACAGAGGGATAGTAATCATACGAAACACCCGGATAATATGAACCGTTACCAAAATAATAATTGTTGATTACAGTTCCGTTACCTGAGTTTTCCGGTTGTTCTTCTTCTTCGTTGAAATAGTAATTGTTTACGGTATCCGCTTCGTCAAAATATCCGGTGCTTCCGGATTCTTCATCTTCGTAAACGTAATCTTCGTAATTCTGATCGGATGAGTAATTAGCATACGGGTCGTCTTGCGTAGCTACTTCGGTGTAGCAGCCCGTAACTAAAAACGGTAGTAATAAAAACGGCAGCAATATTTTTAATAACTTTTTCATTTTATCCCTCTCTATAAATAATCTGTCTCTATTTATGCAAAATACAGACCTAAGTCAAGCATTTAAAAAATACCTTAAATCGAATAAAACATAGGCAATTTTGCAGTTCTTTGTACTAATATTAGACGAACGATGTATATAAAATACTACAGAAACCGGACTGGAAAATTTGTTTTTTTTTGAAAAGATTTTGAGGATTAGAAAATACCCTGGATGTATTCTATCCTGAGTGCCCTGCCGTTAGAGGTAGTTTCAGACTGCTGGTTTTTAAGCAAATCGCGGAAATCCAGTTCAATTGTAAAGCCGCTCCCGATGCTCCATCTTAAACCTGCATTCAAATATCCTTTGCCGCTTCCGAAATCGCCGTTGTTATCGTTCAAAGCAAAATCGTATTCGATTATAAGTGAGACCCTTGAGCCGATAGTCTTCTCGAGCCCGACACCGAAATTAACAAAGTTATCTCCGTCTTTATTTTCAAGCGAGTAGTTTGCCGTGGCATGTAAAGCAAGAAAACCGAGCATCGCAAAATTCTTGCTTACACCGGCATAAAACCCGGGTGATTTGATATCGTAACGGCTTATTTCGGAATGATAGATTCCTTTGCCCTGCGAGTTGAATCCAATTGTAATTGCAGGAACCAAAGTAGTTTCGTTAAGAACCCGGACTCTTAACAGTACAGCGGGCAATTTGTACCAATCCACATTTCCGTTTCCAATTACGTTTGCACCGCCGAAAGAAATTCCGAAGCTTAAGTTTTTGAATATCCCCACTTCCAATTGGGCTATCATTACACCGGCAGGCATCATGTTGGCATTAATACCTATAAACCCTTTTTCTAAAATTCCTGCTGTAGGTAAATCGATTAGTTCCCTGTATTCGTACTTAGCACTTTCGCCGGCAGTGCCTTGTCCTGCTGTAAATTTTAGTGGAAGCAATGCAATGCAAATTAAAGAAAATATTAACGGTCTTCGAAGCATATTTCAAACCTGTTTAAGAGTTGCTCTCTAAAGATAATAATAATTCGAATATTTTGATTGAACCGGCACGTTATACTTTGGTCGGTAAAATCTCTATTTCCAGGTACATCGGCAGCAGGGAGAACTTTGAATGAATTACAATTACTACTTTACCACTTTTCCCTTTCGAACCTAATAGAAGCATGCCTTCGTTCTCATTAATATTTAGTACTTCAACTAATTCTTTTCCTTCGCGTATATCGAAAGTGCAGCTTACTTTTCTGAACAGTATCTGACTGCCCAATGCGTTTACCGGGACTACTTCGATTTTTACTGTTGAGTTCCGGTCGGTGTAAAGGAATTCCGGTTCCGTTTTTGCAACCACTTCGTAAACATTGAAAAAGAAGTAATAAATCAGGTAGCTTACGGTTAAGATAAGCACAACTATAGCGGCATAATTCATCATCTTTTTTTTATTCTGAAACAAATCCATACTTAATTGAGTTAACCTGCAATAACAATAGAATTTTTGTACAAATAAAAACTTTGTTTAGTTTGGAACATGATTTTCAGAAATTATTTCTTCTAATGCTTTACCCTGAATTTACCTGCTGTCTTCGTTAAAAGCAAAATACCTTGTTATTCAGAATTTGTAATAATATATTTTTATGATAATTAATAAATGAATATGAAACTTTTACTCAGTATATCTTTAATAGCAATTTTACTCATCGGATGTTCCGGTACCAAACAGGTTGAAACGCCCGTTGAACAGACCCGGAACGGCAATAATGTTGTAAATCCTAAAGAGAAAGCGCTCGAGCACTTTGTTAACGGAAGTGTTGCCGAACAGGAGGGCGACTACCAGACCGCGGTTCAGCAATACCAGAAAGCTCTTATGTACGATACGAGCGGCGGAATTTTTTACGCTCTCGCAAA
>JAJRSV010000157.1 GCA_024278655.1 Bacteroidota bacterium
ACTTTAAACAAATCGCATCGTGCAGTTTTTCTTTCTATGTACCAGAAGTTCGTTCCGTCGAAAGCCAGACCCTGCGATTCTTCCATTGTGGGATAATTTATATTCAACACATCAACTTCATTACCTGTATCATCAACGGCTTTTATCACACCTTTTCCGTCGGCATAATGACTTGATGATATCCAGTACTTTCCGGCAGAATAAACCAGCCCGTATCCGTACTTATAAAAATTGCCGGAAGGGAGATCGATTGTTTCCAAAAGTGTTTGTGAGAAAGTGAGAGAAGTTAAAACAACGGTTAAGATAGTAACTATCTTTTTCATATTTCACCCGTTATTAATTTAAATGATGTTTTTTCAGAAGTAATTATTTTCTCGGATGGGCTTTAACCCATTCCTTTATATAATCTGCAATTGCAGTTGTAGATGAGCCGGGGGTAAACAGTTCGCCCACGCCCATCTCTTTTAATTTTTTAATATCCTCTTCGGGAATAATTCCGCCGCCTGTAAGCAGCACGTCGTTCAAACCTTTTTCATCCATCAGTTTCCTTATTCTCGGGAAGATTGTCATATGCGCTCCTGATAGAATGCTTATACCTATCACATCAACATCTTCCTGAATAGCGGCTTCTACAATCATCTCAGGTGTTTGGCGCAATCCGGTATAGATTACTTCCATACCTGCATCGCGCAGAGCG
Organism: Bacteroidota bacterium; assembly: GCA_024278655.1. Classification (GTDB taxonomy): domain Bacteria; phylum Bacteroidota; class Ignavibacteria; order Ignavibacteriales; family Ignavibacteriaceae; genus BMS3ABIN03. The sequence goes on from JAJRSV010000157.1 coordinate 698, forward strand.
GCAGCAATTACTTTTGCTCCTCTGTCGTGACCGTCGAGACCGGCTTTTGCAACAAGCACTCTTATTTTTCTATCCATTGAACACATCCTTATACTTTGAGAGAGTTGAACGAATTTTATCTGCGTACTGTTTCATCCCGTCAGAAGTGTAATTCTTAAAACGGGGTTTGAAAGTAAAGTCGTCGTTAAAACGCGGAATAATATGAAAATGAAAATGAAAAACAGTTTGCCCGGCTGACTCCCCGTTGTTCGAAATTACGTTAAAGCCGTCTGCCTTTACACTTCTTTTAACCGCTCCTGTGATAAACTGTGTTGCCTTAATTAAGTTATTCAATTCTTCGGGTGGAACGGTTAAAAAATTGTCGTAATGTTTTTTCGGAACCACCAAAGTATGTCCGTAATTGATTGGTTGAATATCGAGGAACGCAATAACATTATCGTCCTCGTAAATAATTTCGGCTTCGGCTTTACGGTTTACGATGTTACAAAATATACATTCCATAGTATTTAAAAATAATCTTTATTGTTCATTAAGGCAAAAGTGAATGACGGGAAGCGCCGGTCACTTCGGGATTGCTTTTTAATCTCGTATAGTAATTGGCACTTTTCTTACAATGTTTATAGGAATAAGGTATAAAGGTATTGGGTATAAGCGAGAACCCCGTTGGGGTGAAATGTTTTCTTCAAGAATTCAGAAGTAAGAAGAAAGGAGACAGAAGCTTACATTTTCGATTGTGTTGGCAGCGCAGGCGAGGAGACTTTCTTAAGAAATCTTCAATTGTAAATACTTTTGTTTATCAATTCCCATTACATTTAGAGGTTGTGTGAAATTGCTGTAAACCGTTAAAACGGTTAAATATTTAATACGCTTTTTGCCTTTATTCCCACAGTTGAAACTGTGAGCTGCTTTAATTTCGTAATTATCACACAGTCTTTGAAGCGGACAGGAATTGATTAAGACAGATAGAAGAAACTATTTGAGTAATTAAGCGTTGACCCACACTTCCTGTCTGTTTCATCCGTTAGATTATTTAGTCTCGTTAGAGACGACCTATTTATAGCACGGCAAGGAACTGCCGTGTCAGAAAGAAGGAAAAGACAGAAAACAAAAGTTCCATTGGAACGACCTATTGCACTCAGTATTTAACAGTGTGTTTGACGGAATGTATTAGCGGTTGAAACCGCTTCTGTTTAGGTGAGGTTTGCTTTTCCATTCACCCGATTAAAAATCGGGTGTTAATGTTACGCATTATATTAGCTACTGCTTGTTACAGCCAATCGCAATTAACACCTTTTTTCCGGAGTCTCTTACACAACATACAATGCAACCCTGAACCTGTTTACAGCAAGCAAGCTTGTTTCGGGGTCTGAAACCAATTGCTTTAAGATGCTGAAATAAATTCAGCATTACAATATTAGTTCTGTAACACAGACTTTATTCCGGTGATTTTAAGCGAAAAACCAAACCCCTGGGAAACGGTTTATAACCGTTTTACCGATTTTCACACAACCTCTTTATAGAACAGTCTAATAATAATAAAAGAACAAAAGAAAGGGCTTTAGCCCCATCAAGCACCCTAATGTGGCTAAAGCTGTTTTATGTTTATATTGTTTTCTAAACCGTCCGCTGAAACACGTGTATATTGATGTCCAAACAAAATTCAGAATCATGCTCTAACGCATTCACATATTCCTAACATACTTCTTTCTTTTGGCAAACGCACCGAACATTCCGCCCGTGTGAAGGAAGATTACTTTTCTCCCCTTCCCTTTGGTTAAAAAGTTTTCGTTGTAAGCACAAAACGCTTTGCCTGTGTAAGCTGGGTCGAGTAATATTCCTGTCGAGCGTGCAAAATCGTTTATCAGTTTCAATTTGTTACCCGTAATGTTTTTATAACCTTCGTTTGAGTAACCGTCGAGTATAATCAGGTTAGATTCATCAATGCTGATGTTCAATTTGTAATCGGCAATGCATCCTTCTGTCAGGTACAGAATTTTTCTTCTTATTTCTTCTTTGGAATACAACACGTTTACAGCATAGACTTTCAGCTTAAGTTTATTGAGTGCCGCACCTATTAACATTCCCGCTGCAGTGCCGCCTGTGCCTGCTGCACATAAAATTCCTTCCGTCTTTTTCAAATCGGTTTGTATCATTAACTCATCGATAAAAGAAATATATCCCAAAATACCAAGCGTAGTCGAGCCGCCTTCGGGAATTACGTAAACATTTTTGTTCTGCTTTTTCAGCTTCTCACGTTCCTCAATCATTATGTTGTTTACGTTTAAGTAATTCTTTTTGTTCAGGAAAGAAATTTCCGCACCGTAAAGTTTAGAAAGGAATAAATTTCCTTCGGGATTTGTAGAATCTTTTCCCCATAGAAAGAGCCGGGTCTTTATTCTCAGTCTTGCCGCTGCGGAAGCAGTTGCACGGCAATGATTGGACTGCTCACCTCCGCAGGTAAAAATTATATCGGCTCTGCTTTGTTTTGCCTGATGCAAAAGATATTCGAGTTTACGTATTTTGTTTCCGGAAAAGTCCAGTCCCGTATAATCATCCCGCTTAATAAAAAACTTCCGTCCGTTATAAGTAACCTGCTCAAGCGGTGTGGGAAGGTTGGCGAGATTAAGTTTCTTTGGTGTTTTCATTCTTCATCGTCCTTATTTTTCATCATCCAGTTGTAATACGCTCTTGCACGGTTCAGATCTTCGGGTGTATCAACACCGATGCTTTCCAATTCAGTAACCACAATCTTTATCTTAAAGCCGTGCTCAAGCATTCTTAACTGTTCCAACTTTTCCGCTTTTTCAAGGTCGGTTTGCTGTAGCTGAGTGAATTTTAAAAGCCACTCTTTGCGGTAAACGTAAAGTCCGATGTGCTTATATATTTCGGCTTTTTCAATAGCTATCTCATCCGAAATTGCATCTCTTACAAACGGTATCGGCGAGCGGGAAAAGTACATTGCAAAGTTGTTATAATCGAACACAACTTTAACAACATCGGGTGAGTTTAACTCT
>JAJRSV010000158.1 GCA_024278655.1 Bacteroidota bacterium
CACATCTGTCCAAAATAATAGGAACTCTCTCTAATCTCTCTCTTGAAAAGAGAGAGACTTGTTGTCAATAAATCGTTTTATTGGTTATGTTAGTCAGAATTATTAATAAAAAGAACTGAATATTAATAATCCCTTCTCTTTTGAAGAGAAGGGTAGGGTTGAGTTCCAAGTGTATAAAAAACATTTAAAATTTATTAGATAACGAAATAAAAATTCATTATAAAATTTGTTTTGGACAGCAGTGAAATCGGACAATTAATTATAAACAGGATGGTGCCAACTTTTCTCGGCTTAACCATTCGTGCAGGACTAAATTAATACTTAACTTTAAGTTAGATGTAGTATCAAAAAAAACAGTCTATAATAAAGACGGTTTCACCTGCATATCACTTGCTCTCTGCCTTAGCAGCGGATTGAAGACCTGGAAAGATATTAACCGCACTGCTTATTGCACCGTTGCAAATTGCTTATCAGAGGCAAATAGTTTAATTTTTGAATCACATTTTTAAAATTTTTCAGGAGATAGAACAATGAAGGTCAAGCCGTTTAGAAATGAACCGATAACCGACTTTTCAAAAAAATCGAACTTAGAAAAACAACAAAAAGCATTAGCAAAAGTCAGAAAGCAATTAGGCAAAACTTACGAAATGGTAATCGGCGGAAAGAACGTCCGCTCGAAAGGTAAAATTTCTTCGTACTGTCCATTTGATAAAGATTTGGTTGTTGCAAAATTTTATAAAGGCACAACCGATCTTGCCAACCGTGCCGTAGAAACCGCATACAAAAAATTCGATGAGTGGAAATACGTTTCACCGGAAAAAAGAGCAAGCTACTTATTCAAAGCTGCTGAAATTGCACGCAAACGCCGCTTCGAAATTAATGCCTGGATGATTTACGAAACAGGAAAGAATTACACCGAAGCAGATGCCGATACTGCTGAGGCAATCGACTTCCTTGAGTTTTACGGAAGGGAAATGTTAAGGTATGCAGCAAAGCAGCCGCTTACTCCGGTTAAAGGTGAAAAGAATGAATTGGTTTACATTCCGTTGGGTGTTGGCGTTTCAATCCCGCCGTGGAATTTCCCGTTTGCAATTTTAGTCGGAATGACCTCTGCCGCAATCGTTACAGGTAACACTGTTGTACTAAAGCCATCCAGCGATTCACCTATGATGGGCAAAGTATTCTACGACATAATGAAGCAGGCAGGATTACCCGACGGTGTGTTAAACTTCCTGCCGGGGTCAGGCGGTGAAGTAGGCGATACACTTGTTGCTCATCCGAAGGTAAGATTCATTTCATTCACAGGTTCGATGGCTGTAGGTACTCATATTTATGAGCTTGCAAGCAAAGTTCAGCCGGGTCAAATTTGGCTGAAGCGTGTTGTTGCCGAAATGGGCGGCAAGGATTGTATAATCGTCGACAGCGAAGCCGACCTTGATGCAGCAGTGCAGGGCGTGGTTGTTTCGGCATTCGGTTTCCAGGGACAGAAATGTTCCGCCTGCTCAAGAGCTATCGTTGATAAATCTCTCTATTCGCAGTTCGTTAAAAAACTGAAAGCGGAAGTAGAGAAGTTGGAAGTCGGTCCTGCCGATCAAAACTATTATATGGGTCCGGTAATAAACGAAAGAGCACGCAAGAATATTTTAAAGTATATCGAAATAGGTAAAAAGGAAGGAAAGCTGTTGGTCGGTGGAAAGAAAGCACCCGGCAACGGTCATTACATTCAACCGACTGTATTCATCGATATCAAACCGAACGCACGAATAGCACAGGAAGAAATATTCGGACCGGTGCTTGCAGTTATCAAGTCGAATAACTACGAGCAAAGCTTAAAGATAGCTAACAATACTATTTACGGATTAACCGGTTCGGTATATACTAAAAATAAAAAGAAGATTGCACAGGCAAAGAAAGAACTGTTGATCGGTAATCTTTATTTCAACAGGAAGTGTACCGGTGCATTAGTCGGCGGTCATCCGTTCGGCGGATTTAACATGTCCGGCACCGATTCAAAAGCCCGCGGCAGAGACTATCTGCTTCTGTTTATGCAGGCAAAACTTATGAGTGAAAAAGTATAGCATATCAATACGGGCTTGTGTTTTATTGCGCAAGCCCGGTTATTTTTTCTGAAAAAATAAATTAAGGATAATCAATGAAGATTCATGAATATCAGGCAAAAGAAATTTTAAGAAGATATAACGTTGCTGTTCCCAACGGAAGAGTTGCTTTTACTGTTGATGATGCAGTAAATATCGCCAAAGAGCTCGGGGGAAAAGTATGGGTTGTTAAAGCACAGATTCACGCAGGCGGCAGAGGAAAAGGCGGAGGTGTTAAGGTAGCAAAAGGATTGGATGAGGTAAGAGAGCATGCTAAAAATATACTCGGGATGACTTTGGTTACACATCAAACCGGACCCGAAGGAAAAGTTGTAAAAAGATTATTGATTGAAGAAGGAATTAACATCGACCGTGAATTGTACGTGGGAATTACACTCGACAGGGCTTCATCAAAAAATGTAATGATGGTATCAACCGAAGGCGGTGTTGAAATAGAAAAAGTTGCCGCCGAAACCCCGGAGAAAATCATCAAAGAAACTATTGAACCCGAC
>JAJRSV010000159.1 GCA_024278655.1 Bacteroidota bacterium
AGAAAAATTTAAAACTTCTAAAAACGACAAATATAAGGAGATACAAAGATGATATTAACAACTTCATCGGGAATTGCCGGTAAAGAGATAAAGAAAACATTCGGAATAGTGCGCGGTAATACTATACGGGCAAGAAATATCGGCAGAGATATTATTGCACTCTTCAAAAACATTTTGGGCGGCGAAATACAGGAATACACAAAACTGATGGGCGAGTCGCGTGAACAGGCAATAGACAGAATGATAGAGGAAGCAAAGGCACTCGGTGCAAATGCAATAGTAGATTGCCGGTTCTCTACAAGTTACATTATGGCTAACGCTGCCGAAATACTTGTTTACGGTACAGCGGTTTATGTTGAATAATAAAGGCTATCCGGTATTAGGATAGCCTTTTGCATTTTAATAACTGTCAACTTTCGCTGGTTGTTTCAGCAGCCGCGGGTTTGTAAACAAGGGCGGCAGTTATTCCTAAAATTACAGATTGAATAAACCCGTATATAAACCATTTAATAGCAAGCGAATACGGAATAGGAAGAACGGCGTAGTTTTGATAAGCAACTACAAGCGAAACGAAAAGCCCCATATAAATTCCGAATCTAACTCCCTCCATTATCCCCTTGTTTTCATATCCCTTAACAAAAAAGAAGGTGAAGAAGAATGCCCAGATTAAATCGGTTACCCACATTATCCACATAGTAGAGCCCATTTGCTCCTCGCTTCTGAACACTTCCTTTACTGCCTCAGATTGGTAGGTATCGATAAGCAGCACCCCATGAATAAGATAGCTGGTAACTTCTAGAACAACATAAACAACAACAAAAGTCAGCCACAACTTTTTTGAATTCATTTGCGCCTCCTGTTTGTGATTAGTTGGTTACATGCGGGAATAAGAGGAATATTAAACACAAAGTAAAAATTAAGGATTGAAATTCCAACAAAAATATTTTCCTGATTACTTTTATCTAACCGTAAAAGCAATCGGTAGCTAACCGGAAAGATTCTTTTAACGGAGCATTAAAACTCCTCTTTCGGTTTGTACAATAACGATGCTACGAAACCGAGAATGACACATTGAATGAGTCCGTAAAAAAACCACTGGAAAGGAATTGAATAAGGAATAGGAAAAAGCACAAACGCACGGTAAGCCATTACGAACGGATAGAACATTCCGATAATAAAACCGAAACGCATTCCCTCCATCACACCTTTGTCTTCGTAACCTTTTACGAATATATAAGTAAACAAAAAGGTCCACACTACATCGGTTATTAAAACTATCCAGTTTTTATCCTGCATTTCTTTAAGTGTCCGGAAATGATCGCTTACTTCAACCACAAAGTAAGCATTGTCCATAATTACATGTTCAATAAAATTAGCCGACACTTTATAAAGAAAGAGGATAACAACAAACGAAAGCACGAATCTTTTAATGTTAATTTTCATTTACCGCTCCTGCTAATAATAAAAACAGCATCCTGTTCAAACTAAAAATAGCTTGAAAAAAAAGCAATTGAATGATTACCCTTAAAATCATCCCCTGTTAACAAGATACACTCCGGCAATTATTATCAATCCGCTCAACAGCATAAGCAAAGTTATGCTTTCGTTAAGAACAGCCCACGCAACAAGTACGGTTATAAACGGTTCGAGGTAGAGAAATGCTCCGACTTTAGCCGAATCCATATCCCTTAAAGCGAGTGCCCAGATAACATAAGCGGCACCGGAACAAAACAATCCGAGGAAAAGAACGGCTGCCCATCCTTTTGCCGAAAGATGGAGTACACTGATTAAAGCTTCGCTGCCGAATGTGAAAGGTGCTATTAAAATTGCCATCATCAGGAAGAGATAAAATATCATCATTAATGGTGGATACGAAAGAGCAATTTTTTTATTGGCGATAGAATAGACTCCCCAAATAAACGCACTGAACAGCATCATCAAATCGCCTTTGTTAGTAAGCAGTTCAACCGAAAAAATATTGCCGCGTGTTATAAGCATTACAAGCCCGAACATTGCAATCACAATGCCGGCAATTTTCGGCAGCGTAAGTTTTTCCCTGAAGAAAAGAGCACCGAGTAGTGCTATAAATATCGGTGCTGTTCCTACAATCAAGCCGCTTGCCGAAGCCGTTGTGTAGTTAAGCGCGGTTACCTGCAGCCAGAGATGAAAAACGGAAATAAGCGCAAGCAGGAATATGCTTCCATGCTTTCGCCAATTGATTGAGAAATCCTGTTTGAGCAGTACTGCAATAACAGCAAGGAAAATAACGGCACTGATTAAACGAAGGAAAACAATTAAGGCGGGCGCAAGTTCTTCGAGTGCAATTTTAGTGGCAATGAACGATGAGCCCCAGAAGAGCACCGCTAAAAACAACAGAACATATTTGAATATCGGAGGTTTCAAGCATCAACAATTATTTAAGAGAAATCAATTAGACCTTTTCGTCTTTCGTGCAGACGTATAATTTTTCAAATCGTAGTTAATAGTTTTCTTTGGCATCGGCAACTTATCAATTGTTACTCCCGACTTTGAATAGAACTCGGTTGCCAGCGTATCGTGATAATCGGAAAAGACAACAACCCGCTTAATGCCTGCGGCAATTAATGCTTTAGCACAGGTTGTGCACGACATGTTTGTAATGTAAGCCGTTGCCCCTCTTACGTTAACACCATGAGTCGTTGCCTGGATGAGCGCGTTTATCTCGGCATGGTTTGTTCTAACGCAATGGTTATCAACTATAAGGCATCCGACTTCATCGCAATGCGGCTGACCCGGCAGCGAATCGTTGTAACCGGTTGCAAGCACAAACTTATCTTTTACAAGAACACATCCAACGTGCATACGCGGGCAGGTTGCTCTTTCCGATGCGAGCATTGCTAATTTTAAAAAATACTCGTCCCAGCTTGGGCGGTTACTCTTTTTCTTCTTTGCCATAATTCCGTTCTGTATTTATCGGTAATAAATTAAAAGAATTTTATTCGGAAAGTTATATTTTTTTTATACGATTACAAGTAAATTAAAAAATATTGAAAGAGTTAAAAATTAATTGTGGTTGGAAAGAGTTATTTGCCGTTAATTACAACTTGACGGTTATTCAATTGTTACGGTTCGAAAATATTTAGTTGAGTAAAATACCGGATAGAGCGTAAAATATTAATTGTTTTTGATTAGTGAAGTCTGATAAATAGCTGATAGCTATCCCCCGGCTTTTTATTACAAAAGTTGCTTAAGCTTATTAGCTCTCAACACAAAATTAATGAACCAACTGTTCGGTCATCAACCGTTCTTTTATGCACGCCCTTAAAGCATCTTCGGCATGCTTGTTAAAAGTAACAAATACGTCCACGCCGTTTTTCTTTAACTCCGAAAGATGATTTCTATCCATCCCCCGGGTAATAACTATTCCGCAATCACACAGCAGAGATTTTGCATTGCTGTTGCCTACCGCTTTTTTATTGCGGCGGCGGAAATCGTTTTTGCTTCTGTATTCGATTCCTTTTATGTCGGCATCTTCCACATCGAATATGAGATAACCTTTTGTTTCATCCAACGGCGATTTGATTGTTTTGCCGTCGTTCGATTCTACGGCGACCTTCATATCTCCCTCCTTTCTTATTTAATATTGATTTACCTCCTCGCGGCGACCGGGAACGACCACCTCACTTTCGGTCGGGCTTTTCTCGAAAATCTTCTGTCGCCAACAGCCCTGTGAATTAAATGACCTTTACACTTCGGACATGTATCGGGAAATTTATGCTTAGCGGAAAGCTCCCAGAAGTAACCGCATTCCTCACAATGATATCTTTTCATTTCTATCATTGTGCGATCCTCCTTTCGGATTTGTGGTTATTGAGTATGTAAATCGTTTTTTTTGAACCGGGTTTATAACCCTGTCTCTATATTTTAGACGAATGAAAGATAGAATATATTTTTTTACAGCGGCAGACGGGAAAGTGATTACAATATTTGTATATATTATAACAATTTAGAAGTAAAAGTCAATAGATTTCGGCAGGGTAACAATAGAAAAATTCCAGTTCTTTTAATGCAGCAATAAATTCAATCAAATCCCTTTAAAACCATCTGCTTCAATGCTTCAATCCACATCGGGTGATCGTTTAAACTTTCTACCAACTGAATTTTCTCGCCGCCATGTTGTTCGAAAAGGCGTTGATACTCAATACCGATTTCAACCGTTGTTTCAAGGCAGTCGGCTACAAACGAGGGGCTGAAAACCAACAGCTTCTTTGCACCTTTTTTGGCATGCTCGGTAACAACTTTATCGGCAAACGGTTCCAGCCAGTTTTTATCCAACCTCGATTGAAAGCACACGGTATACTTTTCTGTTGGGATGTTTAACTTGCTGGCAAGTAAACGTGTTGTTGCATAACAGGTTGCTTTATAACAGTGCGAGTTATCGTTGTTTATTTCGTTTTCACAATTGTGTTCTTCGCAAAGTGTTCCGTCTCCGTAAACCTTGTCCAACTGCCTAAGCGGCAAACCATGATAACTGAACAGAATATGATCGTACTCATTAAAATTATATTTCTCCGCACGTGCAGCAATTGTGTTCAGAAAAAGTTCGTTATCATAAAACTGGCTTATTATTTTTACTTCCGGCATCACGTTCCATTTGCTAATAATTTTCATTGCTTTTTCAATAATCGATCCGGTAGTGGCGGATGCATACTGCGGAAACAGAGGTATGATTATTATTCTTTTATAATTCCGTTTCTCCATTCTCGAAAGCACTTCATCCATTCCGGGGTTTTGGTACCGCATAGCAAGTTCAACTTCAAACTCTTTGCCCAATTCACTTTGCAATTTTTCCCGAACCGACTTTCCGTAGATTAAAATAGGCGAGCCCTTATCTGTCCACAACTCCCTGTAAATTTTTGCAGACCTGGAAGCACGGAAAGGAACGATGATAAAATTAACAAGGAAAAATCTTGCAATTGCAGGAATATCAATCACCCTTGGATCGTTTAAGAATTCGGTTAAGTACTTTCTAACATCTTTTACAGACGGACTGTCGGGCGTACCTAAGTTTACGAGTAATACACCAACGCTCGGCTTCATATTTTACAGTTGATTTTTTTCATCAGTTAATTAAATTAGAGTGTCAATTTAACAAGGGTTAACGAATTTATGAAGGCGAAACACATTACATTTATATTTATTCTGCCTTTCCTTTTTTCTGCTTGTTCGCTCATCGATGTAACGGAAGTAAAAGATTGCATTTGTACAACGGAGTTTCGTGTTTACTCTGTTACTGTAGTAGATTCATCCGGCAGCCCGGTCGATTCACTTATAACAACGGTAAAAAGCAGCAGGGGTAAAATATTTAAACCTTACCAGGAACCATCTTTACCGGGAAAATATTGGCTGATGGATGACGGGTATACAAATGAATTTACCACGCTTCCGACTATAATCATATTCACCGGAATAAGAGACAGTATTAAAGCAGAAGCCGTATATTTATTCAACACCGATGATTGTAAATGCCATGTTCAAAAGTTAGGCGGTCCGGATACAATTGTAGCAAAGTATTGAATAGGAAAATTGCCAACAACCGCTTTGTATTAAATATGATGAGATGTTTTGTGAAAACTTAATTGATGATGTTCATTTATATAATCGGTTAATTCCTCTAAAAAAATATGAAACAAATATTTCTTTTGAAGAAATTGTGCTGTCAATTGCTAATGATCAATTGCTGGAAGTAGTTGAACCGTAGAGGATCAATAGAAAAAGGAGAAATTATTAAACCTCTACGAGGTTAATCGAAACGAATACCATTAATAATGTATTGCTACAAAAAAATCAGATATGTTTTAACAAATCAAACTGGTGTTATCTATCTCATAACGAATTTGATAATTTGAGAGCAATAATTGAGACGGAGGACATCGTAGATGTCCAATTATTGTAGAAAGAAAGAATTGAAATATAACAGATCCTCGTAGAGGATCAATAAAAAACGGGAATTGAGCAAGTTGAATTGAACACTATGAACAGCAGATAATACGTTCTAACAAGGAGAACCAAAACTATATATGATGCTATACTATTCACATTCTGTCATCCTCACTACAAATAATATCCCCCTTGTTATTTAAACTTATAACTGTGTAAATTATGTTTTGGTAATTGTTCCCATTGCCGCCGCTTTCCTTAAATCTTTTTGAAAAGGAATTTGAAATGAAAAAGAAAATTGCAGTAGCCAACCTTAATAAATTAGAAAACAAAGAACCCGCCTACGCACTCGTCAGTAATACCGATTTGGTTGTCGTAAAGTACGATGACAATGTCTCAGTTTTTTACGGCAGATGTCTTCACCGCGGTGCACTTATGGCTGACGGCTATATTGACGGACACAACCTTATTTGCGGTGTTCACAACTGGGATTACAGAATTGACACCGGAATAAGCGAATATAACAACAAGGAAAAGCTTCACAAATTTACTTCGGTTATTGAAGACGGAAAAGTTTACGTTGATGAAGATGAGATAAAAGAATTTGAGAAAGAGTTCCCGCCGAACATAAACCGTGATGAATACCTTGGTGCTTATGTATCAACTCACCCAACTCCTGAAGAAGATAAGATGGATGAGATTCATCACCTGGCAAAGTACGGTTTATCGAAAGTTGGTCATCACGGTCCTGTTGCAGCAATGGGTGTTGGAAGAAACGAGCTGCCGAGGTGGGATGATATACAGATACTTCCCGCGCAGCTATCAACACTGCCGCATCTCGAAGATGTTGAGGTCGGAACAAACGTTGTAATTGGTAAAGCTGCGAAGAAGCCGATTGAGTTAAAAATACCGCTGCTTGTTTCCGATATGAGTTTCGGTGCTTTATCGGAAGAAGCAAAGATAGCGTTAGCAAAAGGGGCAGAGCTTGCCGGAACGGGAATTTGTTCGGGTGAGGGTGGAATGCTGCCCGAAGAGCAGCAGGCGAACAGCCGTTACTTTTACGAGTTGGCATCGGCAAAATTCGGATTTAAAATGGAACTGCTGAAAAAGGTTCAGGCGTTTCATTTTAAAGGCGGGCAGGGAGCTAAAACCGGAACGGGCGGACACCTGCCCGGAAGTAAAAACAAAGGGAAGATAAGCAAAGTCCGCGGTCTGCCCGAAGGCACCCCTGCTATCTCTCCGCCAAGGTTTACCGATTTAACATCGGCACAAGATTTTAAAAAGTTTGCAGACGAAGTAAGAGAATACACAGGCGGAATTCCAATAGGATTTAATCTCTCCGCAAATCATATTGAAGAGGATATTGACGCAGCAATTGAAATAGGAGTTGATTATATAATTCTCGACGGCAGAGGTGGTGCAACAGGTGCAGCGCCTGTTCTTTTCCGTGATAATATTTCCGTTCCGACAATTCCTGCATTAGCAAGAGCGAG
>JAJRSV010000160.1 GCA_024278655.1 Bacteroidota bacterium
CAGCTATTTATCCCTTTGTTATGTTTATCAGTATCATATTTTTTTACTGATTTTGAAAATAAGTTCCTATCTATATAATTTAATATCTGACTGAAAAGTGTTACATTTATCATTGATCCCTCGATAATTTTGGTTTGTTTATTTTTTGTGAAACTAATTTACCAATCTTATCTGAGGGATCCTTTTTTTATCGTTTTGGACAGATGTGATTAATAAGGATAAAATCAACAGCCGTCGCAGATTAGTCAGTAACGAAGAGTAATACCGAAATTCAATAAGTTGGTTAGTATGAGCTTATTTTTTCTTTAGCTATCTGTTTGAATTTTTTATTCAGTTGTTCCTTAAAATCCTTCCCGACTTCGTCAAAAGCTTTTAATAAATCGGGGAATGTGTTTTTGCCGCCTATAAAATCCCAATACTCGTTACCAACAAGAAAATCATTTGGTGGGTCCATCATTCCAACTTCTGTAAACCGATAATATGGTTTCGGATGATATGGATTATACGGAAATGCGAGATATACATTAACTCGTTTCCTTTTTCTTGCTACCCATTCTAATAATTTCGTTTTGCTTTTTTCAAACACATCGATATTCGGTTTAACAGTTTTTATTTCAAAATAATATTCCCGACCGTTCCTTTTAAAATAGAAATCTGCAATGTTTCCGGATTTTTGATATTCACCGTTTACTGCAGAAGCTTTTAGCACTTCCCGAATTTCCTTTTTGATATTAGCTTTCCTGTTACCGTTCCTTAATTCTGCTATTATTTTCGAAATAACCGTCTTTTGTTCTTTTGAAATAGCACCGCCAACACCATAATTTCGGAACGCTTCCTCCGCAGTTTCGGATGCGATAATTACAGATACCTCTTCATAAATACTCATTCCCAAAGTAGTAGCTAATGAATGTATAAATGAATATGCTGCAATTTTTTCATTATCTTGAATGAGTCTCGATAAAAAAGGCATGGAGGTTGTTTCTCTGCCATAAGACTTTAACTTTGCTTCTATTTTATTCGACAAAAGTTCTTTAATCTTTTGTTTCTGACTAAGAGACAATGCCACGTTATTTTTCCTACAAATGAAAAATTATTTCGGCGTAAGCAGATCTGTCTTTTTCAACCCTGTTAAGAACAGGTCGTTTATATTGATTTACTATTTTCATTCCCGACAATTCAGCAATTTGAGGATACAGGTTATACTTGTCATTAGCTACCAGGAATATGTTATAATCATCTCGGAGAAATCGTTTGCAATTTATCAGCACTTCTGAAATTCCTTTAACATAAGAATCTCTTGCTTCCTTACCTTGTCCGGAAAATAATGGACCAATTTCCAGTTCATCTTTTCTTTCAAACCCAAATATTTCGTATGCATAAGCATGTTGTTCGTGATAATTAATTAGTCCTACATAGGGAGGTGACGAGAAGATGCCGGCTATCTTTTTTTTCTTAACGGTTTTGGCAAACTGAGGGTCTTTTTTTCTTAACTCTTCCACAATATTGATTTGCCTGCTATCCCCAACTAAACAGATTTGTGAAGTATCGGTTTTGATTCTTTCAAAGGTTGAAATTCTATTAAGAGTATCTATGGAATACCTGCGCCACCAACCTATAATTGAGAAGATAGGTTTGCAAATTTTACCATGTTTTTTGCAATAATATGTTTCGGTTACGGGTTCTTTTAAGGTTGCTAAATCTGCATGGGTAGTTGCTCTGCAAGAACGAACTGTTCTACTCAGTATGATTGCCAGGGTTTTTTTGATATTTGGATCTTTTATGGTTTGAATTTTTTTAAAAACAAATTCTATTTCTTCTCGTACTGGTGCTAAAAACCATTTATCTAAAAAGGTATCATTACTATCCTGGCTGATTTTAATATTGTAACGTCGAACTAAATTTCTATAAACCCCCAAAAACTCCTTTTCTTTTTCTTTCGAATATTCCTTCTCATCAATCAGACCTTGCCTGATTTTTCGTTTATATTCAGGTGATGGAAAATTCTTTTTATTATATTCAGACAATTCGGTTAATAATTGCTCTTCGAACTCTGCATTTTTTCTGTTTCTTTGAAAATTTTCTAATTCAAAAGTTAGTTCTTGTATTGCTTTGTGCAGTTTCGATATATCGTGCTTTGCTATTTTTACGTTACTAATCATAACGTTAAAAGCTGATATGTCAATTCCGATAGAGTGTAGCCCGAGTTCATTAGCTTGAACTAATGTTGTTCCGCTACCACAAAATGGATCTAAAACTATATCTCCTTTAGAAAAAAAGACATCTTTCTTATATTCATCGGTGTGTTCGTCAAGAAAATATTCTACTAATTGTGGAATAAATTTTCCTTTATAAGGATGCAAACGGTGTACATGCTTGGTTCTTTCTGATTCTCTATATTCAACAAACGATAAGTGCCAATTTAAGTCATCGCCTAAAGTGGCTTTCCAATCTTTCTCTTTATTCTTAATTACGTCATAATATTTTTTGAGTTCGTTTTTATCCACTAAAGGGTTGCCATTGTTTCCATATCTTTTAATTCTTCCATATTGTAATAAATACGAAATGTTTGATATAGTTACTTGTCTTCCAATATATTGTGAAGCCCAGCGGCTTGCCTTTCTCAAGTCCAATAAGTTATTCCCTTGTTTGAACAAGGTCATTTGAGTCATCTCTTCAAATCTCCGTTTTATTATTTACGATAACTTACTAATTATAACGCATAAATATATTATCCCTAAAACCAATATAGATGTTTATTATTACTCGAAAAGTTTGTTCGATGCTTTACGCAGCCAAATCATAACAGATTGAGTTTATATAAAATTAACTTAAATAATATCACAATTTTAAAGATATAATTAGAAGCTAAAACTTTACAGGATAATTGTCAATATTAACAGATAAGAAAAGATGTTTGATAATTGACATGTTTGAAATTTCACAACACGGCAAGGAACTGCTGTGATAAAGAAAGGGAGAAAACATAAAAGTTCCGCAGGAACGAACTAATGCTCAAAAAATCAATAATCATCCTCAATCAACCAGCCCTCGGCTACGTTAGCTGATATTTCGGAAATGAAACGCGATGGCTTGGAGAGTGTTGTGCCTGCTTCACGACTGTACATATTCATCGGGTAAGTTATAAACAGGTTCTGCTTTGCACGTGTTGATGCAACATACATCAGGCGGCGTTCTTCTTCCAATGTTTCAATCTTTTCGGCTGAACGTGCGGAAGGGAAGTATCCTTCGATTGCATGAATAATAAACACCGAATGCCATTCCAATCCTTTTGCAGAGTGAATTGTTGAAAGCGTTACAAATTCATCTTCCTTGTCGGTGCCTTCGATGTCAATCATGCTGTCAATTATCGGTTCAATTGCCATATCGGCTAACAGCGAATCGAGCGAGCGGTATTTTTCGCTTATGCTTAAGAAAATTTCGAGGTCTTTGTTCCGCTTGTTAAAATCATCGTACTTGTCCTTGAACAACGGATAATAATACTCGTAAACCATCTGCAGCTTTTCAACAGGGCGAATATCCATCGTATGAATTT
This sequence comes from Bacteroidota bacterium, assembly GCA_024278655.1. GTDB lineage: Bacteria > Bacteroidota > Ignavibacteria > Ignavibacteriales > Ignavibacteriaceae > BMS3ABIN03. Next base: position 3,554 of record JAJRSV010000160.1, read on the forward strand.
TATATAGCAGCTTAAACAAATCAATCAGCTTTTTTATGTATGTTGAATCTTTGTATGAATTCGGATGTGAATCAATCGATAACTTTGCCGTGGCTAATTCATCGAGTATGCGCTGTGCTGTTTTCGGTCCCACGCCTTCGTGAAGCATTAAAACTCTGTACCAGCTAATCACATCTTTAGGGTTTGCGGCAATACGTAAAAACGCCAGCACATCTTTAATGTGTGCAGCTTCAATAAACTTCATCCCACCGAACTTCTGAAACGGGATGTTTGCCTTTGCAAGTTCAATTTCCAAATCGAATGAATGATATGAAGAACGGAAAAGCACGGCGATATCGTTCAGCGGAACGCCTTCTTCGCGCAGGTCGAGAATCTTTTCAACAATAAACTTCGATTGCATATTCTCATTCGATGCCGCAACAATGTTCGGCAGGTTACCGCCTTTCTTACGGGTGTATAAGACTTTTGTGTACTTTTCAATTGCATTGTTGCTTATCTGGTTTGCAAAATCCAAAACCGATTGAACACTGCGATAATTTTCTTCCAGCTTTATTATTTGCACGTTATCGAAAAGCTTCGGGAAATCGATTATGTTTTTGAAATCGGCTCCGCGGAAAGAATAAATTGCCTGCGAGTCGTCGCCGACAACCATTACATTTTTGTTTACCTGTGCAAGTCCCTGCACAATTTCCGCCTGAAGATGATTCGTATCCTGGTATTCATCAACCATAATAAATTTAATCGATTGCAGTAGTGACTTTGCAGCGGCAGTTCCGCTAAACAGAAAGTCGCGCAGGTAAATCAGCAAATCATCGTAGTCTAAAAGATTATTCTTGCGCTTGTAGTTAATATAAATTTTATTGATTTCAATTATCTTATCGATTAACGGCATAAAGTGCGGATAGTCTTCTTCGATAATATCGCTTATACTTCTTCCCGTATTAACACTTAAGCTGAAGACTTTATTAAGCGTATCTTTCTTCGGAAATCTTTTTTTATCCTCAATGAACGCATCACGCGAGCGTATAAGATTTATTATATCCGCACTGTCTCCCTGGTCGAGAATTGTAAAGTTAGAATCCAGTCCCGCAGCTTTGGAGTAACGACGCAAAGTAATGTTCGCAAAAGAATGGAAAGTGCCGCCGCGTATTTTCGAACACCTGTCATCCAACAAGAGTGAAGCCCGGCGCATCATTTCGTTTGCAGCTTTGCGTGTAAAAGTTAACAGAAGAATCGACTTCGGGTCGTAGCCCATTTCAATTAATCGTGCAACGCGGTAAACCAGCGTACGGGTTTTTCCTGTTCCCGCGCCGGCAACTATCAGGTAAACGCCTTCGGTTGCCGCAACCGCTTCGTACTGCGAAGGGTTGAGCACTTGCTGGTAATTTATTTTAAACCGCGACTCGTCAAAGTTTCCTGCAGGTTCTAACGAATGAATTCGTTTAAGCTTATACTTCTTCGGCTTCATACTATTTAAGAGCTTTCGGCTTTCCGATTATTTCAGAAATAATAACATATTCTTTCAACGACGACGGATCACTCAGTCTCTGCCTTATTGTTTGAATAATATCGGTAGCTGCTGTCGTTCTTATTTCAAGGTATTCCTGGAACTTTTCAGCTTTCTTCTCAGTACGTTTATCGACCGATTTTTTAAATCTTTCTATTTCCTTCCGTTTCTTATCCCATGGATCGACAAAGGTGTGTTCGGAAACAGTTCTTTTATGAAAACTATCTTCCGGAACTTCCTTAAAATCTCTCCGCTGTCGTATCTCTTCCTTTATTTTATCTTCGATATTGGTTGTCAATGCTTTCGGTTTCGGTTTTTCCTGAGGCTGCCCGACCTGGAAAAATTTCTCCATTTCTTTTACAATATCGAAACTCTCCGCCGGTTTGGTTTCTTCCGGCACAACAGTTTTTTCCTGAACCGGATGCCGACCCGGCTGGTTATCAGCATTCCGCTGTTGTTCAGCTTTCTTTTCCTTATCTTTCTTCCTGAAGAATGAGCTTATAAAACTGATAAGGATAAGTATATAAATTAATATTTCAAAAAAATTATCCATCGGTACCCTTCTTCTTATCTTCCGGTTTTGCTATTGCATCGCGCATATCCGTATCTGCCTGGATGTTTTTAATGTGATAATAATCCATAATTCCAAGGTTACCTTTTCTGAATGCTTCTGCAATGGCTTTCGGAACTTCAGCTTCGGCTTCAACAACTCGTGCACGTTGCTTGGCAACTTCGGCAATGTTTTCCTGTTCACTTGCAACTGCGGCGGCGCGTCTCTCTTCCGCTTTTGCACGTGCAACTTTAAGGTCGGCTTCCGCCTGGTCTGTTTGAAGAATTGCACCTATGTTCTGTCCGATATCAACATCTGCAATATCGATTGAGAGAATCTCGAATGCTGTTCCCGCATCAAGCCCTTTTGCCAAAACACTTTTTGAAATTTTATCAGGGTTTTCCAATACTTCTTTGTGAGTTTGACTCGAGCCGATAGTAGAAACAATTCCTTCGCCAACTCTTGCAAGAACCGTTGTTTCTCCGGCACCACCAACGAGCCGTTCGATGTTTGCTCTTACGGTTACCCTAGCAATTGCTTTAAGCTGAATACCGTCTTTTGCAACGGCTGCCACAACAGGGGTTTCGATGACTTTAGGGATTACCGACATTTTAACCGCTTCGAGAACATCTCTTCCCGCAAGATCGATTGCTGCGGCTCTTTCGAATGTTAACCCGAGGTTTGCTTTGTCGGCTGATATTAACGCATTAACGACTTTAATTACGTTTCCTCCGGCAAGATAATGCGCTTCTAATTTTCCCTGCTCTATTACTATACCTGCTTTGGTGGCAGTTATCAAGCTGTTTACAATAACGCTTGGGGGAACTCTTCTTAACCGCATACCGATTAAGTCCTGAAAAATTTTCACTTTAACACCGGATGCAATAGCCGCTATGTAAAGCCGGACCGGTATAAAGTAGAAAAAGAAAATTAAGAATAAAAATACTGCCAGAATAATTACTAATGATAAACCTGTAATTGCTTCCATAATGTTCTCCGGGTAAAATTGTTTAATAAAATTCAGCATATAATATAAATGATTAATTGATAATATTCGCCTGAATAATGGAAATACATCCGGTTAATACCGGAAGGTTTACCCAGTCGGGAACAAATAATTTGTTGATTAGTTATATAACGGTGAAAAATCGTTTGATTATTCGTCTAAACCTGAACAAGTGAGAAATGATAGATTATTTTTGGGAGCGTTTGTTGGCATTTTTTTTGTTAAATTAGCTTTGCAGATTATTTTTGGGAAAAGTCACTCATTAGGGCAAATATTCACTAATTTGGTATTAGGAAATTGCTTCATTTTTATATATTATAGCACTAAGTAGTAAAAAAAGCTTAAAAACAAACAATAAACCTTTTAAGGAAACATTATGGACGGGAATTTTTCTGACAGACTCCAGGATGTGATAAGATTAAGCCGTGAAGAAGCTTTACGATTAGGACACGATTATATCGGTACGGAACATCTTTTATTGGGAATAATCCGTGAGGGACAAGGTGTTGCCGTTAGAATTTTACGCAACCTCGATTGCGATTTGATGAAACTTAAAAAAGCAATCGAAGATACGGTTAGAACTTCCGGCGGAACTCTTACCATCGGAAATATTCCGCTTACAAAACAGGCGGAAAAAGTTTTAAAGATTACACAGATTGAGTCGAAAATTTATAAAGCGGATGTTATCGGTACAGAACATTTGCTGCTTTCACTTTTACGCGATGAAGATAACATTGCAACGCAAATTCTTCATCAGTTTAATGTTACGTACGATACGGCACGTTCCGAACTGAATGCAATGTTAAGCAGCAAGAGCTCGAAGGATTCTGCATCAAGACCGGTAGCTAAAGATAAAAGAATTGAAAAAACCAAAACTCCTGTACTGGATAACTTCGGCAGGGATTTAACCAAACTTGCAATTGATGATAAACTCGATCCGGTTGTAGGAAGAGAAAAAGAGATTGAACGGGTTGCGCAGATATTAAGCCGCCGGAAGAAAAACAATCCGGTGCTTATCGGCGAACCGGGCGTTGGTAAAACCGCAATAGCCGAGGGTCTCGCTTTAAGAATTGTTCAAAAGAAAGTGCCGAGAATATTGCAGGATAAAAGGGTTGTTACACTCGACCTTGCAGGACTTGTTGCGGGCACCAAATACCGCGGACAGTTCGAAGAGCGGATGAAAGCATTAATGAACGAACTCGAAAAAGCAAAAGATATTATTCTGTTCATCGATGAGCTGCACACAATTGTTGGTGCAGGCGGTGCTTCCGGTTCGCTGGATGCTTCGAATATGTTCAAA
>JAJRSV010000161.1 GCA_024278655.1 Bacteroidota bacterium
GGTTTAACCGTGCTTTTTAATTTAGGGTGACTGAACACCGAAAGATAGAGCGCGCCCAACAACGCAAGCGGTACCGCAAACAGCATAGCGTAAAAGGTTCCCTTAAGCGTTCCGGCTATTAAAGGAACCAAACTTAATTTCGATTCGAATGCATCCGTGCCGCCGGTTGACTGCCACACGTACTCCGGCTGTTTATAACCTTCGTACCAAATTTTATTGAACAGCGCACCGATTGTAACTTCGGGATGAGGATCATCGATTACATAATTTGCAATTGTGCCGTTAGCATAAAGGATAACGCTTCCGTTCGATTTGGGAGCAATGCTAACATGCTTAACGGGAATTCCGCTGCCGTCGAATTTTAAAATTGTTTTTCCGGTTGTAAGATAATAGATGTATGCCGTGCCGTTCTTGTTGCCGGTAATAAAACTCTTGTTCCTCGATGATGCGCCTATTGATGTAACAGCAGAGTTTTGTTTTTCGAACGTGTGTACCTTTACAAGCTTCCAGCCCTGCTCCGATCCGTCATCCAGCACTTTCATAAACGAACTTACATTGCCCCCGGTATCGCCGACGATTACAGACTGATCGCCTAAAATAAATTTAACTGCTGTAACCGGCGTTCCGCCATCGGTTGCTTTTATGCTTGTAAGATATTCCGGCAGTTCCTTATCCGATACATCAAAATAAAAAAGCTCTCCTTCTCCGGTCGATACAAAAAGTTTATTGCCGTCCGAATCCATCGTTAAGCCGGTCGGTTTGCTTTGTATGAACCGTGTTAAACCGGTTTTGTATTCGGTAACTTCCCCGTCGCCGAACAGCGAATACTCCCGGTACTTCGAATAAAAAATAACCCTGCCGTCTTCCGTAATTACCGCCGTGCTGCGTACACCTTCTTCGTTTACCTGGTAGTCTATCTTGCGTATGTTCGAACCGAGCGAATCGACACGGACGAAATCGACTAAAGTTACTTCGGGCTGCGATACTCTTTTATCATTCTCATCAAAGCTGATGTTATACTCCAAACCGAACAAAGCAACGAAACCGGAGTCGAGACCGAGCGCGATATTCTTTCCGCCAATATCCATCGATGAAGAAACCACAGCCCTGTTACTTAATTCGGGGAAGCGAAACGATTTGATAATCTCCTGCGATTCGAGATTGACAAAATCGAACCTGCCGGAATCGGTAACTGCAAGCACTATTTTCTGGTATTCATCAACGGCGGATAAAACGGGCAATCCGACAGGTTTGAATACCGCAGGAGCGATATCCTTTTTTCCTGTTACTACTGCGCCTTTAAGCAGCGGGTAAGCTTCAATAAAAATAAACACAAGTATGCTTATAACCGCAAGTATTACTGCAGCGCCACCGGCGTTTATAATTACCCGGGCTAATTTATCGAAAAAGACCGCACGGTTATGTCCGGTCCTTTTCGATTTTTTCTTTTGGGAGGAGAGAGTCAATTTATCACTCTAATTTTTTAAGTTCTTCTGAAACAACTTTTGCAGGCAGCGGAAGGTAACCGTCTTTAATTACAATCTGCTGTCCTTCGTAGCTTAATACGTATTTAAGGAACTCTTTTATCAACGGATCGAGCTGCCGGTTCGGTTTCTTGTTGATGTAGATGTAAAGAAACCTGCTTAACGGATACTTGCCCGAAAGAACATGCTCGTAAGAACCGTCGTAAAATTTTCCGCCTTCTTTCTTCGACAGCGGAACGATTCTTACGCCGGAAGTTTTGTAACCAACGCCGCTGTAACCTATTCCGAACCTGTCCTCTGTAACACCCTGCACAACCGATGCGGAGCCGGGCTGCTCTTTAACTTCGTCTTTGTAATCGCCTTTGAAGAGCGCATGCTTTTTGAAGAAGCCGTAAGTGCCCGAAGCGGAGTTTCTTCCGTAAAGACTTATTCTTCTGTTTGCCCAGTCGCCGGTTAATCCTAATTGTCCCCACGTGGTAATGTTCTCTTTATAGCCGCCTCTTCTCGTTTTCGAAAAGATTGCATCCACCTGCTGAAGCGATAAACCCTTTATAGGGTTGTCTTTGTTCACATAAACCGCAAGTGCATCCAGACTCGTTTTTATCTGCGTCGGTTTGTAACCGAACTTCTTCTCGAACTTGTCAATCTCTTCCGATTTCATCTGCCGCGACATCGGACCCAACTGTGCAGTGCCCATTATCAATGCGGGAGGCGCCGTGCTGGAACCTTTTCCCTCGATTTGTATGTTTACATTCGGGTAATACTTTTTGAACCCTTCCAGCCACAATGCAAGCAGGTTGTTCATTGTATCGGAACCGATACTGCTTAAGCTGCCCGATATTCCGCTTACCTTTTTGTAATGAGGAATGTTCTTGTCCGGCTTAACCGTCTGTGCAGAAAGATTTAAAGAAAGAAACAGAACAGCCGCAAGGATTGATACAGCAATTTTCATTTTCATTTCAGTTAACTCCTAATAATTAATTTTGCTGTTCAAACATACCAAGTTAAAAGGGGTTAAGATTAAAGGAATGATTAACTAATTGTTAAGAAATTGTTAAGAGGGGTTGGAGATAAGTTATTAATGCGGAGAGTAATTTGATTTATGGTTGAAATATAGTGGCGTTGTGCATAAGCCAAAATCAAACACAACAATGCTATATTTATATTAAATCATCTTGTGGCTTATCAGTAATTAATTCTGGTACTAACCTGATAAATTTCTGAATATAAATCTCACACTGATTTAATTCTTCTTGTGTGGGGATAACGGATTTTCCATGAGCTGCAGGATTTCTAATTTTTGATAAATAAAGAAAAGCTATTCTTAATTCATCTTGATTAAGAAAACCATCCTTTTTTATGAACTCATTCTTGAATGCTTGTTCCCAATTGTCTTTTCTGGTAATAATTTGTAATTCGTCACCCAAATCAAAATTTTCATCTAAGTCCGTACCATCCACAGCCATCTTTTTAACAGCATTTTTATAAATATATTCAGGCAATCTTTGCTTTTCCCAACTGGACGAAAGATCAGACAATTTTTTAGAAATGAATTTTCCTATACGACGTTCAAGTAATATTATTTCATTAACAAAATCCATTTCCTCCATTGTGGGCCAAAAACTCTTATCTTTAAGCTGAGACCTGATAAACCGACCAATCTGTTTTGCGATACCTTTTCGTGAAGCTTCACTCGTGGTTTCTTCTCTAAGTTGTTTTATTTGGTTTTGATTAATAAAATTTTGATCAAAGTATTCATTTATAGCATCCGCAAATTTATAGAAATCATGATGAGACGGTATTCTTCCAAGTTTGGCTATAATCGGTTCTAATAAATATAGCATGATGGGTATTCCTGCGTTTCCAAATATAAATTTTTTAATTTCTTCTCTTTCTATTGATTCATTAAGGCAATTGAAATATCGTTCTAGAACACCAGCAACTCTATTAACCATAGTATGTGGGATATCTGTAAATAATGGATTTTCTTTTCCGGTTATATTAGCGGTTATTCTATTTGTTATTCTAGAATTGTAAATACCATTGCAAAAAGCTGCCATATTTATAATCTTACCAACTCGTGTACCATATACAGGGATATAAATTTTATCAATAAAAGGTTCTTTGAAATTTAATTTTCTAACTATATTAGAGATAATACCTCGTGGCGACTCAGGATGTGCTAACCCTTCTAAATCCCAAATAAGGTCTGGTTGGATTGGTTTTTGTTCACGATTAATTTCAAGAAAAAATCCACGTTCTTCCTCAATACTGATCTCATCAAACGCAATACAGGAAATTAAATTATCTTTTTTTGACTTTGAAAACGAAAATAGCCTATGTTGACCATCAATAATCCAACAAGCATTATAACTATTTCTAATTGTTAATTCTCCTATATCTATTCCTTTCTCTGTAACGCAATTAAGTTTTTTAAACTTCTTTTCTCCTTTTTTCAGAGAAATAATAACGTTTGTTGGGAATACTCCTCCAGCATCAATAAAATTCTGTATTTTTTTTATTCTTGATTTTTCTAACATCCTCTGATAAAAATCTTCTTTCTTTGATCTACGTCTGGCTACATAAGAATATTTTATTAACTCTTTGGGATTAGCAAAAAAGCTGTATACAGTATATTTATTTAATTTTGCTCTAAGTGCTGTAAAAGAAATTTGATCCTCTTTAGGTGGTCTTAATCCAAAATCTGCCAAGAAATTGTAAACCGCATATTCACCTATTTTATCATGCAAGTCACTATAATATTCTAAAGTTTTTTCATCAGCATACCAAATTTTAGGATCACCTTTTTCAAGTAATTCAATATTAGCTTGTGGAATAATTATTTTTTTTGTAATGAATATAAACAGGATAAATTTACATTTGGCATACTCAGGAATCGATTTATAATTTTTCAGAATAATTCTTGCTCTTTCCCTAGTTGCTAAGATTTCATTTCTAAAGTTTCTCTTTACCGTCCTACCCGCCGCTTTACACTGAAATACAAATAGAATATCATTAAAAATACCGCAAACATCTGTTTGATTTGATTCGCCTTTTGGTGCTATATGAAAATTATGTCCACCTTTTACGTCTTTAAAGTTGAATTTATCTTCCAAGAAGGATTTGACTTCTTCCTCAAACTCTTTTCCAAAATTTCTTTTAGAATTTTCCATTTTCCTAACTGAATTATTTGACACTAATTTTATCTCAATATTAGTTACATCTAATCATTAACTAAACTACACCATAATTTTCTTGATAAATGTAATTCTGCACATAGATCTATAAATAAGTTCAAGTTTTCTATTATTGATAGAATTTCAAAATATCCATTATATAATTCTTTTCATTTTTCTGTCAGACATTTTTACTAGAAATCATATTTTTACTCTATTGAATAGTCTTGGTTGGTCCATCACCCCACCAAAAGCGGATTGTTTATCTTGATATGTATTCCCGTAGCCCAGGTTATTCCTCCCAAAATAAAATATGCTGTAATGAAACTAAGAGTTTACGGTTTAATAGTCAATACCGGGCATTAACAAAATGCAAATAATTTATAACCCGGTTCAAACATTGCTAAGCGGCTTCTGGTTCAATGTATGCGTATAAAAAAAGCAGCCGGTAAACAAATATACGTTACGCCGGCTGCTTAAATAATTTTTCAGATGCCGTTTGTATTTTGTTCCTTATTTTTTTCAGCGGCATCCGTTGCGCTCTAAAGCTGTTTTGGTTAGCAATATTAA
>JAJRSV010000162.1 GCA_024278655.1 Bacteroidota bacterium
AGAATTAAAAACAATGCGCTTATAACAGCAAGTACGGCAAATACAACAGCAACGGAACTATCTTCGCTTATTCCCCTGATGTTAACCATTACAACCATTGCAATAAGTGCCATTGCAAGAAGCAGAGTAAAAACGAGAAAGACCGGTGTTAGTATATATCCCACACGATGTTTCTTTATTAACAATACCGCCGTTATAATTAATCCGGGCAATAAGAACGATATGTCCAGAACATGAACCGGATTTACCAACAGGTTATATTTGCTTACGCTTTCAGGAATAGAATTATTTAAGATTGCCGGAATAATATCCTTAAACCATAGCAGGTAAAACATCAGAGCAACTACCACAAAATAAGTTGCGATTGAACGTACAGGTAATTTATCCTGAAACCAGGATTTAACATCCAACCGGTTTGCTTCAATAATAAATAATATAAACGTATATAGCGAAGCGCCTAAAATCAGGCAGTATAGCAGAAAGAAATTGTTGAAGTGCACGCCGAAGGCATAAATAAAAAAAGAATACAAAATATAAAAAACCGTACCGCCGAATATTAGAAAAGCTATCCTGTTCCCCTTACGCATCAACATAAGAGATATAACAAGTAAAGGCGTTACAAAGAACAGATCGAAAACATCCTGCCCCGCTCCCTGCGCCGCCATCGATGCGGCATCGCGTTCATAAGTGGAAGGAATGAACGCACCAAAATACGAAACGACCGCAAGAGCAATTGCCAGTATTACGGTTAATATTGTTATGATATTAATGTTTTTAATTTCCATATTATCCCCTGGTTAGTTATCAATTATTATTCATAATTTTTTTTGTCAGAAATATATATCTGGTGATATTTACTAAAACCACCACTGATTATTTTAACAATATCATTTTCTTCATTTCCGAATAGCTGCCGCTGTTCATTCTATAAAAATATATTCCACTCGGTAAAAAATAAAATTATAAAAATAATTACGATTAAAGTTCATTCAATAATTCATACGCCATCGGTCTTATTGTGCTTGCATTTTCAAGATTTTTTAATGTGCTTAGTAACTTATCTATTGGAAAATCAGCCGGAAGCTTATCAGCTTTCTTTAGGTAATAAAAAACATGATGTGCACCGGCTAAAACAAAAACAGATTCCGATTTATCGACGAGTGCTTTAAGCAGCGGTTTAACCGATTGCTCTCCCAATTTTATTAATCCTTCTGCCGCTATCCAGCGTACATCCATTTCATCATCCTCCAATGCACGGATAAACAACGGTATGCAAAGCGGGTCGTCTATTTCTTCCAATGTTTTCAATGCTTCCCAGCGAAGAATGTGCTTAGGGTTATTTAACAGTTCCATTAAAAAATCAATCATGTTTTTACCTTTTGCCACAAGCTTTTCACGGGCTTTCTTCCGTTCCATTCCGTCGTCGCTGCCAAGTGCTTCGAGCAGTTGCTTAATTTCCATATCTTCTGGATTTATATTTTTGTCAATCATTTTTTTATCCTTCAATGGTTATACTTATTATTTATGAAATATTATATCCGAATGATCTAATAATTTGTAAATACGTACTTTCAAAAAGTCGGTAATTAGAAAAGCAATTAGTGCATAACCCCAAACCATAAGTGCCAGTTCCCACGAGATTGGAGTAATGAACCATCCGTAAACGGCAACGAAAGTTGCAAGTAACTTCGTTAAAACCGCCGACCAGAACATGATACCGCTCGGCTTAATCGACCAGAAGGGTCCGCGTGTTCGCGTTAAGAATATTGTCAGATGTCCTGCTATAGCTAATTTCAGGAATATAAATGTTTGCAGCACTTCGCGGGTAAGATGAAGAACCTCCTGCCCTATATAAAATATTCCAAACGAACTGATTAAACCGATCATACCTAAAAATGTAGCCATGCTTAACACAACCCGCATGTCCCACTTTTCAGGGTTCTTCGAATATTTAACATTGTCGTATGCAATTGCCATTATCGGTGCATCGTTAAACAGCGCGAGTAAAACAATCATTATTGCTGTTACGGGATAGAAATCGAAAACGAGTATTGCCAGAGTAATAAAAAACAGAACGCGGATGGTTTCCGCAATTCTGTAAATCGCATAGCTGTTCATACGCTGGAAAATATGCCGGCTTTCTTTTATTGCATCTATAATAACCGATAGACCGGGTGATGTAAGTACAATATCGGCAGCAGATTTTGCAGCGTCTGTGGCGCCGGCAACGGCAATGCCAACATCAGCTTTCTTTAGTGCGGGCGAATCGTTAACGCCGTCGCCTGTCATACCGACAATATGGTTTTTCTGCTGAAGCAATTCAACAATACGGTATTTGTGTTCCGGGAAAACCTGTGCAAAGCCATCCGCTTTTTCAACAATTTCCATTGCTTCTCTTTCCGGCTTATCCAGGAATGCTGAGACTTCCAATATGTTTGTTTTCAGGTGTACTTTTTCTGCTATCTGCTTTCCTATTGCCGTATGATCGCCGGTAACCATTTTAACATCAACGCCCATTTCCTGTGCGGTTTTAATTGTTTCGGCAGAATCTTCCCTCGGCGGATCGAATAAGGGAATCAATCCTGCGTATTGCCATTTGCCCTTTGTATCGGTTTTGCAAACGCCCAGCGTTCGGAAACCTTTTTTGGCATAATCATCAATTTCTTTGTTTATAAGCTCCGATATTTTTTCTTTGTCTTCTCCTTCGATAAGTGATAATAAAACCTGCGGCGCACCTTTGCTTATTTTAAATGTCTTTCCTTCCCTGTCTTCAATGGTTGCTTCAGTTCTTTTAATAACCGGATCGAAAGGTTTGAACTCTTTTATTTTGTATGAACCAAGTTTTTCCGAAATGCTTTTAACAGATTTTGCTTTACCGATTATTGCAGAATCAATCGGGTCCTGGTCTTCTTCTCTTGAGGCAAGTGCAGCAAACAACAAAACATCATCGCCGGTAAAACCTTCTGCCGGTTTTACTTCGGCAAGGGTTAGTTCATTCTTTGTAATCGTTCCTGTTTTGTCGGAACAGAGAATATCCATCCCCGCCATTTCTTCTATTGCTACTAACTTGCTAACGATAGCTTTCTTTTTAGCCAGCACCGATGCGCCCACAGCCATTGTAACCGAAAGAACAGCGGGCAGTGCAACAGGAATTGCAGCAATGGTTAACACAAGTGCGAACTGAAGCGTATCGAGAAAACTTTCGTGCCTGAACATAGAAGCCAAAAAGATGATTGCAATCATAAAAGCAGCAAGCACAATCAGGTAATTACCTATTTTTATAACTGCTTTCTGAAAATGGCTTATGGTTTTTGCTTCTTCGACCAGTTTAGCCGTTTTACCGAAAAATGTATTCATTCCGGTTGCAACCACTAATCCGTTCATCTCTCCCTGCCGGATTACGGAACCGGAAAATGCAACATCCTCCGCTTGTTTTTCAACGGGAAGGGATTCACCGGTTAACGATGATTCATCGATGTTCAGGTATTCGCCGTCGAATAGTTTTATGTCGGCGGGAACAATATCGCCTAAACGTACTCGCACCACATCACCGGGTACGAGTTCTCTTGCGGGTATTTCGCTCCATTTACCGTCGCGCAGAACACGCGCCGTTAACGCAAGCTTTTTCTTTAATAAATTAATTGCATCATCGGCTTTGAATTCCTGCCAGAAACCTACCGTTGCATTCAGAAGGAGCAAAGCGAAGATAACCCAGAAGTCTTCCCAATGATTAATAATTGCCGACAGGATTGCAGCAATTTCAATCATCCAGGGAATAGGACCCCAGAAATAACTAAGGAATTTTATTATGGGATTTACTTTCTTTTCCGAGATTTCGTTAAAGCCGTACTCTGTAATTCTATCGTTTGCAGAAGAACCGGAGAGCCCGTTTTTGTTTGAGGAAAGTTTTTTAAAGAGGTCGTCGACTGACAGCTTTTTGATTTCGGAGATGTCTAATATGTTTTTATTCATTATGGTATAATTGAAATTTATCCTGCAGCAGTTAATTAATTTAGACGTATGAACATGCAGGATTACCGAAAATCTTTATAACCCCTGCCGGAGATACATCAAACGATCGGAAGGGATTTTTAACTGCTCTAATGCAACTTAAATTTTTTACGAATGAATTCAAACAGGGAGGAAATCATTTTTATCGAATCGAATTTCATTGTTTTACTATTTTCTTCAAGATTTGCTTCATATAATTTATATATACAAGTTAATTTATCTTACCAAAACATATCATCGAAAGAAGCTTATTTTAAAATTTGGAATCGTTGAATCTTCATTGGCATTTTCATTGTAATATTTTAGACTTATTACCTTAACATTATTTTACTACGGAATTATGATAGCAATTTATCTTTTATTTTTTCCACTCACTCATCATTCTTTACATTTTTCAGATTTTCCATTAGCGATAAAGCAGACTTATCTAACTTAGAAAAAGCAAACCACTTTTTACCCAAATCTTTAAGTGATGCGCCGAAGTGATAAACGTCTTTATCGTCAATAATTAAAAACCTGTCGTGTGCTTTGGTAAACTTTTTTAATTCTACAGAAGGATATTGTGCGTTAAACTTTTCAGCATCTAACCGCATACTTTTTGTAATCTTTTTGGTAAAAATAATCACCTTAACAGTCTTTTTCTTTTTGGTAAATAAGCTCAATACAGTTTCGTCAATATAGTTGTCAATTAATGTAATGGATTTGTTTGCTTTGCGTACGAGTTCCGCTACAAACTTGTAGGCATCAAAAATCTGCCCGTTAAAAAAGATGCCTTGTTTGGGTTCAAAATTCCTGCTTTGTAGTGCATTAAAAATTTTATTAAAGTTTTCTTTGGTTTCAATTTCAAATTGAAATTGTTTTTGTTCAATGTTATCAAGCCGAGTGAAAACGGAAGCATTGCTAAACAGGAAGCGTCGCATTTGTACAAATGCCTTTATAATCTGCACACTTACTCTCACAGCGGTGGGGCTTTTCAACACTGCGGAAAGCATTGCCACACCTTGTTCGGTGAAAGCATAGGGGTAGTATCTTCTGCCTCCCCAACTTGAGGTCGCAAAATGCGACCTCAAATTCTCCAATTCTTCTTTTGAGAGCTGAAAGCAAAATTCAGATGGGAAACGATCAATATTGCGTTTTACCTGTTCATTCAACCGTTTTGTTTCAACACCATAAAGCTCAGCCAAATCACTATCAAGCATCACCTGTACACTACGAATAGTGTAAATCTTACTCCGTATTGTGGCTGCATCGTAAACTATTAATTTATTTCTCTTTTCAACCATTTAATAGCCCCGTTTTCTAATGTATCACAGATTGTGATACCAATTTATTATTTTCATCATTAGTTAGTTCAAAAATAAAATTAGCAGGCAATGCTCTTTATAAATTGATTTAACTGTTCTAAGAATTCTATTAATTATTTTTACTGTTTAAACGACCCGTAACCGGTGCCGCTGATAACCGCACCCGATAAATAGTAAGAAGTTGTTGTGTTGGAA
>JAJRSV010000163.1 GCA_024278655.1 Bacteroidota bacterium
ATCTGACTGAAAAGTGTTACATTTACCATTGATCCCTCGATAATTTTGGTTTGTTTATTTTTTGTGAAACTAATTTACCAATCTTATCTGAGGGATCCTTTTTTTATCGTTTTGGACAGATGTGGATAATACAATAATTATGTATGAAAAATAAAAATGACACCGAAGGTGTCAAAAGTTTGTAGCAGAAAACGAAAAACAGACACTGTAGAACAACCGCGAGGCGGTTGAAGTTAACGCCTGTTTGGGTATCCTTCTTCGATACCTTCGGCATCGTTTACATTATCTTGTTTCTTTCTTTTTACAAACGTTCGACTGCGTCGCAGTCGGGTTGTCCGGTAAAACAGTAGGCGGGGACGCTTGCTTTCGCATACAATCCGTACATTATCCCTTTTGATTTACAAATATCCATCAACCCTACCAAAGGCAGGCAGGGATTTTAGAAGTTTTATTCTTTTATCTTTTTACTCCTGCCCACCGTAACTTTAGTGAAGGCGGGTTTCTCTTTTGTCTTTATTAAAATCCATTCAATCATACAAAAATTCAATCATTCATTTATTATTTTTGTAAAACCGCTATGAAAAAGTTAATGCCTTTTTTACAAATATCCATTTACTCAATCAAAACCGGCTTGATATAAATAGTTATTCTTTTGATATTAGTAACTAACTATGCATAAAAATTTTCCAACTAAAATTTTATACCGGCTTTTAATAATGAGGGCACTTCCGTTTGTCCTCATTTTAAACTCAATTGTTTTATCGCAAACCAAAACCAACCTCGAGGTTTTTTACACTTTAAACGATTCGCTCGTCAAAAACATTGTAAGCGAAATACCGGAAAACCAGAAAACCGTATTGCTAAATCTTAATCTGGGTAAAAAATACTCGCTCTTTTCGAACAGAATTAAAAATGGATTTATTAAGAGCGGATTCAAAGTATTGGAACAGCCGCCGGATGAGTTAAACATTCCGGAAGTGAATATTGTTTATGAGGAAGCCGGAGTTAACTACAGCGAAATGGAAAGGGAAGGATGGTTCGGCGATTATATTACGCTCAGAAAAATATTCATCAAAGGAAATTATCTTCAAACATTTTCTGAAAAAGGAATGAACGAATTTAATATTGCTGCTGTCGATACAATTAAAGTGGATGATATCGGTAAGCTCGAAAATTCTTCTTTCCCGTTTACACAGGGCGAAGTTCCGGCGGAACCTTTTCTTTCGAGTTTGATTGAACCGGTAATTGCCATCGGTGTTGCTGCCGCAGCAGTAATCCTGTTCTTTTCAATAAGGAGCAAGTAACCAATTTTACCTTTGAACCCTTTTTAATTTTACGTAATATTATGGTTTATTTTTCAGGAAAATTTGTCAGGAATATGAAACTTTTTGCAGGCGTTACATTATTAACCTTACTTTTATGGGGCTGTTCTTCCACGGTAGAACTTACAAACTATTCGCCCGAAGAACGGCTTGAATATGCAATGAAGCTTTACGAAGATGAAGATTACGAAGAAGCGGTAAAAGAATTCGAATCAATCCTGCTGCAGTACCCGGGCAGTGCAATTATAGACGATGCACAATTTTATCTCGGCAAAACACGATACGCAAGAGGTGAATATATTATCGCTGCTTATGAGTTCAGCAAGTTAATGAAAAACATTCCTGCCAGTCCCTTTGTACCCGATGCACAGTATATGCTTGCCGAATGTTACTATCAGCTTTCGCCCAATTACAATCTCGATCAGACGTACACTAAAAAAGCAATTAAAGAATACCAAGTGTTTATAGATTTCTTTCCTTTGAATGAAAAAGTACACGAAGCGGAAGAGAAAATAAAAGAGTTGAATAATAAGCTTGCAAAAAAAGAATTTACCATCGCCCGGATATACCAGAAGATGAGCTATTACAGGGCTGCAATGAAGTATTACGACTACGTTGTAGAAACATACCACGATACACCCTTTGCACCCGAAGCATTGTACAATAAAATTATGCTGTTGATGGACAGGGAAAGGGAAGATGAAGCACTTACGGAAATGAGAAAGTTTTTACTTCTGTTCCCAGATGATGAAAAGCAGGCGAAATATCGGAACTTAAATCTTCACTCGAGTCAAAGATTTCACTAAATTAATGTTAAAACAAAAAAAAGTTATCGATTCCCAAATTGTAATGACGGAGCTGGTTCTTCCGCATCATACCAACCAGCTCGGTAACTTATTAGGCGGGCAGCTAATGCACTGGATTGACATCTGTGCAGCGTTAAGCGCCGCAAAACACAGTCACAGGGTATGCGTTACCGCTTCGGTTGACAAAATTGATTTTCATCATCCGATAAAATTAGGCGATGCCGTTACACTTATTGCTTGTGTTAACAGGGCATTCAATACTTCGATGGAAGTGGGCGTTGAAGTTTACGCACAATCTTTTAAAGAGGGAACCAAAGCTCATTCGAACACCGCGTTTTTAACTTTTGTTGCTGTTGACGATAATGGAAATCCG
Source organism: Bacteroidota bacterium (assembly GCA_024278655.1). Classification (GTDB taxonomy): domain Bacteria; phylum Bacteroidota; class Ignavibacteria; order Ignavibacteriales; family Ignavibacteriaceae; genus BMS3ABIN03. The sequence goes on from JAJRSV010000163.1 coordinate 2,502, forward strand.
GTTAAAGTAGCGGAAGCAATACCCGAAACCGAAGAAGAAAAAAGGCGTTATGAAGAAGCCCTCGAGCGAAGAGAAAACCGGCTTAAGAGCAGAACTAAAAGAGATTAGTTTTCTTTTATTGTTCGTCTTTTTTAGCACATCCTTTCCGCAGGTTCCCGTAAACGGGTTCTGCGAAATAAAATCATTCCCCGCTTTCTCCAACTTCGAACATTTAATTGTTGCGGATATTAATTACGATTCGTTCGATGATGTAATTCTTTATGCTTCCGAACAGAACTTAATGGTATTGATAGAAGGAAACGAGGAAGGCGGCTTTGAAGAATACAAACTGATAAATGTTTCCGAGCACTTCTCAAAAATCAAAACAATTTTCGATTACGAAACCGGAGCCGAGCGGTTTATTTTTACTTCGCGTAAATCG
>JAJRSV010000164.1 GCA_024278655.1 Bacteroidota bacterium
AGACCGCATAAATTTAACGGTAAAATTAGTGTCGGATTGTCCCTGGTTATCCTGGGCATATATTTGAAAAATAAAAAGGAATGAAAGAATAAGAGGGTAATATTTAAGATTAAAAAACGGCATTTCAACTCAGAATAATTTTAATATTGTGTATCAAAATAATGCCTAAACGGTTACATTAAAACCAATAAAAAACTTCACTTATTAAGCCGGCTAACACGGAATTTTTTTCACAATTAAGAATTTTCAGCCGGTTAATTATTAAAATCGAGAAATTAAATGTTTAAACCAAATAATTGTACCGGCAAATATTTATCCCGTATTAAAACTATCAACGGCATCCTGCACCGACTCGTAAATTTGGAAGACTTTAAACATTCCTGTTGAATCGAACATTGAGTAGATATCGTTGTTCGGTAGTACCAGTTTAATATCGCCCCCCATAGCCGAAGTTCTTTTAAGCGAAAGAATAAGTGTTGAGAGAAATGTGGAATCAATAAATTCGCACATTTTAAGGTCTATTACAAAACTCAACTGCCCCTGGTCAATATGCTCGTTAAGAATCGTCTTAAATTCTTTCGCCTGCTCCATTGTAGCTTTCGAGAGATTTACAACTTCTACAATAACCCCATTTTTTCTAACGGTTAAAAAATTTTCCATAACGTATCTGCTGCCTCAATTTCCGTTAATTTTAAATTTAACAAACTGCTCAAGCGATCCGGGGTTTGCAAGAGCATCCTTGTTTGTAACTAGTTCGCCGTTTATAATTTTCGTGACCGCGATTTCAACTTTTTTACCACTGATGGTTCGCGGTATTTCGTTTACCTGATAAACCTGAGCCGGAACATGCCTCGGTGTAGCGTTATTCCGGATATTCTTCTTAATTTTTTCGGTCAAATCCTTATCAAGTTTCATTCCTTTTTTGAGTACGACAAAGAGGATGACTTTTATATCACCGTTCCATTTTTGTCCTACGACTATGCTGTCGACCACTTCATCCATAGCTTCAACAATGCGGTAAATTTCCGCAGTGCCTATTCTAACGCCGCCCGGGTTTAGCGTTGCATCGGACCTGCCGTAAACGATTATTCCGCCGTTATTTGTAATCTTTATAAAATCGCCATGCGTCCATACTCCTTTAAACTGATTGAAGTATGCTTTGTGATACTTTTCTCCTTTTTCATCATTCCAGAAATAAACCGGCATCGACGGAAAAGGTTCGGTGCAAACCAGTTCACCCTTTTCGTTAATTACCGGATTTCCGTTTTCATCAAAAGCTTCAACTTTCATCCCAAGTCCGCGGCATTGAATTTCGCCCGAATACACAGGTAAAACCGGATTACCCAACATAAAGCATGAAATAATATCCGTTCCGCCGGAAATAGATGATAGCTGAACTTCTTTTTTTACAAACTTGTACACCCAGTTAAAATTTTCTTCTGTAAGTGGTGAGCCGGTTGATAAAATTATCTTTAAGGATGAAAGATCGAATTGCTCTTTCGGAACCAAACCCGATTTTTGACAAATAGTTAAAAACTTCGGACTCGTTCCGAATACATTAATTTTTTCTTCTTCGATTTTCTTCCACAATAAATCGATACCCGGAGAAGCAGGGCTGCCGTCGTACTGGTAAATTGTTGCTCCCACTTGTAACAGACTCATAAGCCAGTTCCACATCATCCAGCCACAGGTTGTGTAATAAGTTATAGTATCATCCCGGGTAAGATTTGTGTGCAGAACGTGCTCCTTAAAATGCTGGAGCAAAGTACCGCCTGCGCCGTGAACCATACACTTCGGTAAACCTGTTGTACCGCTGGAATACATAATATAAACCGGGTAATCGAAAGGAAGCTGCTCAAAGGAGATTTTAGTTTCGGTGAAATCCAGTAAGTCATTAAAATTTAAGAATTTACCCCTTTTCACTTCGCTTGTGTCATACTCTAAAGGATTCATAAAATGAGGAATAAAAACAACGTGCTCAATGTCCGGAATTCTTTCTGCAATCTGCTTTATTTTATCCCTGCAATCAATAAATTTTCCGTTGTACTGATAGCTTTCAATAGCAAATAATACCTTCGGCTTTACCTGCCCGAACCTATCGTAAACGCCCTGAATACCGAAGTCCGGGGAGCAGGAAGTCCACAATGCTCCCAGGCTTGTAACTGCAAGCATTGCAATTACCGTTTCGGGAATATTAGTCACGAACCCGGCGACAACATCGCCCTTTTTCACACCTAACTTTTTAAGTCCTGCAGCACAAGCAGCCGTTAATCTGTAAAGCTCCTTGTAGGTAAGTCTCACTGTCGGCTGGTCTTCCCTTGCACTAATCAATGCAGTTCTGTCATCTCTGTAGCGAAGAAGATTCTCCGCAAAATTTAATCTTGCACCTTCGAACCATTTGGCTCCCGGCATTATTCTTTTATCGAGTACCCTTTCGTAACCCTTTGAATGAATAATACCTGCAAACTTCCATATAGCTTCCCAGAAATTTTCTATTTCCGTAACAGACCAGTCGTAAAGCCCGTTATAGTCTGTAATGGATAGTGAGTATTCTTTGTTAACAAATTCTATGAATTCAGAAAGGTTTGATTTTTCGATCTGTTCATTATCCGGCTGATAGAGTACATTGTTATTTCCCATCGGTTCAACCTAACTTTTTTACGGAAAGAGCTGTTAGCCAGGCAAACTCAATGTCGTTGTTCTCAAGGGCACATTTTGCCGTCAGCTCAATTAGTAATTTAGATTCGGGATGATTTTTCTCACTTAATTCTATTGCCGATTTCATCATATATTCGTGATTACCCAAACGCTGGTAGCGGTAAAATGCATCAATACCCGATTCGTAATTATCGAGATGCTTCTCTTTGAGTTCCAGCAGGAAATTATCTACGCTGTCGTCATCCGGTATCCTGTCAACAATAGCAAACTTACCGAGGTTGTTAGCCGAATAAATATGGGAAGCTTTAATAAACGCAGGAAGCTTATCGAAACCGATGCTGTTTTTCGAGACGGGTTTAGCTATTTCGAAAATGGCATCACCATTTGCCCGGCAGTAAAAGTTGCCGGACATCCTGCCTACCAGGTCAATTTTTTGCGGGTCGATAATTCCATTTGTAAATAAAT
>JAJRSV010000165.1 GCA_024278655.1 Bacteroidota bacterium
ATATCCCAGGGATTTCCTCCGCTTAACCAGCTATCGGCGTATTCAACCTGGTAACCGTTCTCAATCTCCTGCTCAAAAATTCCGTACTCGTAACGTATGCCGTATCCGAAAGCGGGAAGTTCAAGCGTTGCCATTGAATCGAGATAACAAGCAGCAAGCCGACCCAAACCGCCGTTGCCCAATCCCATATCTTTTTCAAACTCTCTTATCTCTTCAAGACTGTAACCGTCCTGCTTAAGTATCTTGTAACATTCATCGTATAAATCCATATTGATAAGTGTGTTGCCTAACAAGCGTCCCATCAAGTACTCGAGCGATAAGTAGTAAACACGTTTAACATCTTTTTGAATATACTGATGCTGAGTGCGAAGCCACTTACGAACGAGTCTGTCTCTTACGGCAAGAGCCAATGCAAAAAAGGCATCCTCGCCGGTTGCGGTAATTTTATCGCGAACAAGTTCGAACTCCAGATGCTCTGCAAACTGGTTCGAAAGGGAATAAGTGCGCGGGTCTTCCGCGTCGGTAAAAAATATCGAGTCTTCTTTATTAATATCCTTTTTCTCTGTCATTGTAATTAAAACTTTCGTTATGAATAATTTTTAATTGAAAGAATGTAATTTAAGATTGTGAGGGGATTTTGCAAAACTATAGTTGAGCATAAATTAATATACTTATTAACTTATTTTTAAGCTTGTTCTGCAGTTATTATTGCCGTTGCTTCTATTTCAACTAATAAATCTTTTTCAATAAGCGAAATTACTGCGACCAACGTTGCTGCGGGCTTTATTTCATAAAAATATTCAGTGAATGCTTTGGTAACTTCATCTGTAAAAGTGATATCGGTTACGTACAATCTTACTCTCACAACATCCTTAAGCGAACTTCCTGCACTCTCCAATGTTCTTTTAATCTTTTCGATTATTGTTTTGGTTTGAAGATACGGATCGCCTTTGCCGATAATCTCATTATCTTCTATCGCAGTTGTTCCCGATATTTCTATTATGTTACCGACTTTAACTGCGCGGGAATATCCTATTTCAGCTTCCCATTTTGTTCCGGAAGATATGTTTATTCTTTTTACCATAAAAGTTACCCGGATAAATTTCTTTTTCTATCGGGATGATTTGAACAGAAGTTGAAAATAAAAGTAAACTTTAACAAAAAAGTTTAAGCAGAGATTTTTTCTATTGCAGTAAGTAAATCGTTTTTGGCAAACGGTTTTACTAAAAACTTATCGGCGCCTGCCTGATAGAACTGTGCAATCTTATCGTGCATAAACTCGCTCGACAGAACAAGTATCGGTCGTTTGAACGGATCGGTATCTTTCATGCGCTTTACCATATCAAGACTCTTATCCCAGAAATTTTTCGGAACATCTATAATTACCATCGAATAATCTTCATCCTCTACCATACTTTCCTTAAAATCGCCGAACTTTCTTACTTCAAAATTATAATCGCCTTTAAGAAAAGCTCTTATTAAATCGTACGATTCTCCCGAATCATCGAACATTAGAATTGTATTCGAGCTTTCCTGCTTTTGCCCCGATGGTTCGGGCGGACTGTAGTGCTGTACTTTAGACAAAGGCAGTGTAATTGTAAAAGTTGTGCCCACGCCTTTAATACTGTCGACTAAAATTGAACCGCCCATTTTTTCTATATATTTTTTCGAGAGAGCAAGCCCGAGTCCGTTACCTTCGTAATTCCTTCCGATGTTCATCTCTTCCTGGCTGAACGGCTGGTACAAATGATCCAGATATTCCGATGAGATGCCTATGCCGGTATCTTTAATCTTGCAGGTTGCAAGTCCTCTTTCCTCGAGCACTTCGACTTCTATATCGATAAATCCCTGAGGAGTGAACTTAATAGCATTATCAATAATGTTGTTAATAGCCGTTTCGGTGCACTGAAGATCCATTTCAACGAAGATTTTTTTCTTAGCGAAATGAGCTTTAATATCGAGCTTTTTATCAACGGCGTTTTTCTTGTTCGCATTCACACAGTTCTGAACAACTTCAACGAGATCGTAAGCTTCTATACTCATTCTGTAGTTGCCTGCTTCAATCTGTGCGAACTCAAGCATTTGTGTTATGCTTTTGAAAAGGCGTGAACTGCCGGAATAAAGATTATCGAGATAAACTTTTTCCTCGGCACTAAAGCGGTCTCTCAGGTTCTCACGGATAATTGTCGAATAACCGAGAATGATATTCAAAGGAGTTCTTAACTCGTGAGACAGAACATTAAGGAAAGTGTTTTTTAGTCGCTCGGCTTCTTTACCGGCTTCTCTTGCTTTCTTTATTTCCTCTTCGGCTAAAACTTTTTCGGTTTCATCGTCGTGTATTAAAACAACAAAAGTTTCATCTTCAATTTTTAACGGAAAAATACTTGTACGCAGCAGCGGAACGGCTTCATCCCTGCTTAACAAAAGCGAATCGACATAGTTATCGTACGATGTATATTTACCGTTCTCAAATGCTTCTTTAATCGCCTGCTGAACTCCGTTCCGTTTAAGTTCGGCATCTTTAAAAACACTGTACTCTTTCAGTTCATCAATTGAATAGCCCCACTGAATGGAAAACATTTCGTTTACATAAACGATATGCCCCTCTTTATTTACAACCTGTATCGGGTACTTAATAAAGTCGTAAAACGATTTTAAATATTTAATTATTGTTTCATTCATATTAATCAACGGGTAAAGATATTCTTAATAATGCACCGGTTCTCGTATTAGCGATTTCTATTTTGCCGTTATGGCGGTCGACAATGCTTTTACAAAGGAACAAACCGTAACTGCCCTTGTTATTGGCAAAGTATCCGAACGGATTCTTTTTTATCTCCGGAGGAAAGCCGGGTCCGTTATCTTCAACTTCTATAACCACGTAATTATCTTTTTCATAAGAACGGATTGTAATCGTTGCATCTCTTTTTGCATCAACCGAGTTTTCGAACAGATGCACCAACAGATGCTGTATCTGTTCGGAATCGTAATCAATCTGCGGCAACGTATTCAGCTCGGTGTTGAATGTGGCGCTGTTATATTTTTTCATCGGGGAAAGATACTTAATTACAGACTGAATGGTTCTGTTTAAGTCTCCGGTATCTTTATTCAAATTCATTATGGAAGTTTCGAGCAGAACCTGAGCGTACTTTTGTATGTTCCTGATGCTGTCAATGGCAACCTTCGATTTTAATTTTAACCTGTCGAATAAAAGCAGGTCGGTGCCGTTTCTATGCGAGTCGAAATCCTTCTGCGCTTTTTCAATCGTTCTCATAAGACTTTCGGTTTCAAGCAATGCAAGATGCACCAGTCCCTGCAACGATTGCCCGATTTCAGTATCGATACTTGCTTTAAGTGTTTTTCTTTCGGCTTCTATTAAATGGGAGTTAGCTTCTTCCAGAAGATTAAATGCTTCAACCTGTCCTTTGTACAACTGGGCATTCCTTATTGCGGCTGCGGCTTGACCGGCAAGTATTTCGAATGTTCCTGTAATTTCACGTACTTTTATTTTTTGAAGGTGTTTGCTGTCGACGTAAATAACACCTATTTTTTTTCCGTCTGTAATCAGGGGAGAGCAGAGAATTGTTTGAAGGTCTAATTTGAGGATACTTTTGGTTATATTAAAATCTATATCGCTTTGAGCACCTTCGAGGAACAATGATTGTCCCGTTGTAAAAACATCCTGCACAACGGTAGTGCTTATTTCAAACGATTTTTCGGGAACCTGGTTGTTCTCGGCATCCAATCCCAATTTATACTCAAGTTCTCCTTTATCGTTACTTAGTACAATAAATCCTCTTTCCGAATTCGTCAGACGAATGGCATTTTTCAAAACCAGTTCGAGTACGTCATCGAGAATAAGTGTGCGGTTAATAGTATTGATGATATTAAGAATTGCCTCAAGGTTTTTCACACGGTCGGAAGTTTCCTCACCCGTAATCGAACCTCTCAGCCCATCATCTATATTTTTTTTGAATTCCGAAAATTTCATAATGAATTAATTTAGCGCCTGTCGTTTAAAATAGCTGAATATCCAGTAAATACAAACAAATATTATACCCAACGGGAAATTAGTTTTTAAGTAGTTTTAACGAAATAAGCCATTCCCAGTTACTCGTTTTTTCTGACCATGCCTGGGCAATACCGACCGACAAAGTTGACTCGAGATTGAACCAGTGCTTGAATTTTATGTCCATTTGGGCACCTATATCAATCCAATAATTCCCCAAATCGCTCTTTGTAATAAGGGATTGGGTAAAAACGGAAAAATCGAAATGATTTATGTATTGCTCCCCTATTGACCAACCGCTCACCCGAACCGGCGGAAACGCATTTTCGAACATTAATTTGACGAATCTGTCGGTCATCATGCTGTAAATAGGAATACCGGGGTACCTGAAAACTTTTCTGAACTGCCTCACTGCACCGTTATCTACCGGTCTGTTTCCGAAACCTCCAAAGTAAAACCTTCCCTGAACAAGCTGATCGCTTTCCAACATCACGTAACCGGCGCCAATGTTAAAATGTGCAACATTATGCCTGGCTAACCACAATGCATACCTGTCATATTCAAAATATCCGTTCAATAAAAACGCCGGGTCTTCGAACCTTGTAGCATACAATGTAAAAGTCAATGAAAGCATATCGCCATATTCATAACCTGAACTGCCTATCGTTCTTCGTAAATTTTTGGATGTGATGTTTGTAGCAAGCACACCGAAATCGGGTTGAGATACACGTACCAGGTTATCGTTAATAAACTCTACTCCCCTGAAAAACGTAAGTGTTGTCGATTGTTTTATCGTATGGGGTTTATCGTACAGCCAATAGTAATAATGACTGAGTTTAAATTTTGAACCGATTGTTCCTCTCTTCCGCGCATTAAACAAATCGAAAAAGTCCATTCCGTTCAGTTCATATTCAATACCGATTCTTTGTTTGTAATTATACTTCAGTCTGAAATGAAAGAATGGATAACTTGGTGTTTCGGACAGCGGAGAAATACCAACCTCAACTTTTAAATCGTGAATTAAAAGCGGATCGGAGATAGAAGTAAACAACCCGAATACCAGTTGTTTCTGAAACCCGCTTAAAGTTGGAACGAAAGTGTAAACATGAAGATTTTTCAGTGCATTGTACGGTTTTTCATCGGTAAAAGATTTCTGATTTACCGATTCACCGGGATCCTTTAAAACCCAGTCGATTACCTGCGGGTCTTTATCCAATACTTTTTGCCCGTAATATTGAATGGCGGGAAGAAAATCAGCTCTCTTGTTGGCAATCATAACCGGCACAAAACCGTCGGTAGTAAACTGAAAAGCAAACAACGAATCCTGGCTTATTTCAATCGGTCTGAACAACCCGGTTACCACATTCGTCAGTGCAGTAATCGATGAGTCTTCAAAGCTGTAGCGGTAAACATTCGAGACGCCGTTAACGTAAGCGTTCCAGTAAAGAAATTTTTCATCCCTGCTCCACGAAGGGCTTTCGGGTGAGCCGGACGATGTGATTTTTTGATATACAACCGGACGACCGCTGAGCAAATCGTCTGTGTTAAACAGAATTATCGATTGTTCGCCTGTAGGTCTGTGAAGGACGGCTGCAAGTTTTCTGCCCGATTGTGAAACGGCAAGATGATTTAGTTCTTCTCCAAAGTTAAAACTCATTACCGGTAGAACCGAATGATACGGATATTCCGAAATAATTAATGTAGATATACCGCCTTGCTGCTGCACACCCCAAAGATCATGCGTAACAGGACTAACGGTTATATTCCCGATTCTGCTATCGGGGAAAATAATTTTTTCGTCACGTGTAGTTAAATCGACAACCCACACATCGCGGAATAACCGGTTGTTATTTGTAGTAAAGAAGAAGAGATTGTTTCCTTCGTCATAAGCTGTAGATGCCACCTGGTACATACTCGGAGTTGGCAGTGTGGTTATCTCTTCCGATCTCTTTGTTAGCAGGTGAAACTTTTGAAGTGTTGCCAGGTGTCCCGTTTTATGATATCCGAAAATTAAAGAAAGCGTTTTTTTATCGTAGTAAGCTTTTGTAACCCAACCGAAATCTTTATCGGTTAATTTTTTGGTCGCGGTCAATTTCGAATTTTGCAGAACACTTAAGTTTTTCTTTTGAAATTGGATTTCGGTTTTGGCAAAATCACTCCATGCAGCATAAAAGTCGGTTCCGAATACATCGTCAAACTTTCCAAGGAAACCCTCGAGATTCTGGTTAGGATAAGTTTTGTACCAGTCAATTAATTTTTGAACGCCGTATTTAATTGCAAGGTAAGACGCAAACCTGGTTCCGTAAAAGTAATAGATATTCTGTAGAAATATTGACTTATGAGTGAGTATTGTCTCAATATCCCAATGCGATGGAAATTTTTTACCTTCCGAAACTAATGTTCGAAAATACATTTCATCAAAATTGCCAAGACTCCTGCCGTAGCCGCCGTTAAGCCACGTTTCCATGAACACTGCTATACCTTCCTGGTACCAGCGCGGTGTGTAACGGGTGAAGTTTGTCAGAACACTGTAAATAGTAGTAAACGGTTGGATTTTATCTGGCTGCACTTTTCTAAATACACTTCTGAATGTACTTTCAAGATCAGACGCCTGATCGTTTACAATTATATGAACCAATTCATGACTCATTAACCACTGAATACGCTCATTGTAGAGTATTGCCTCATAACCCGGTTCGAACGATTCAATCTCCAACCTTATATAATTCTGAGGAACGGTGGTCGTTGCTCCGAAACCGTAATCGCTAACATCGTATGTGTTTATTACTATCTTTTCGGACGGAGAAAAGTCGAATAAAACTTTTAACTTTCGTAAAGCATTCTCGGCACTGCTTAAGATATGGTTTACAAGATGCGAATGGTTTTCGCGGTAAATAATTTTGAAATGCTTACTCTCCTTCTCATACCAATCCGATTCTTCCCGAACAAAGAACCTGAATATTATCCGGCTTTTATTTGGGGTTTGAATTATGTTCAATGCAGTATGTATGTTATCGATTCTTATTTTTAACAGAATATCTTTTCCGTAAGGTTCGATTGCAACATTACTAATAACTCCTGAACCGGATATCTGTTTTTCAATCTGAGGAAAAATTGTTGAGTTTCTTACAAGTATGTAATAGTTGTTCTCATCAAACCTGTGAACGGAATATTCTGTTTCCTGAATAGTTTCAACCAACAGGTCAGTGTGATTTTCTTCCGTAGTTACTCCAACATCTATCAGTTCGTTAGCATATTGTTCCGTGCTTCTGCTGAGGAATAATTTATCCGGAGAGTTGATAATTATTTTATCGATGGAGATTTTATTTATAATTTTAACAGCAGGTATAAGCGGAACAAATAACAGTTCGTTATACGCATGAATAGATGTGGGTAACTGATATGTATATTTCTGTTTGGTAACTTTCGATATAATTGTAACGTATGGATTTTTAGCCAGGGCTTCAATTAAATAATCGGGGAAATCGATTTTAACTCTTCCGCTGTTTTCATCGTAACTGTATTTGGCACCTAACGATTCGACCAAATGTTTTAACGAAACATACTGAGACCCTTCATAATTATACGAGGGAATCAATATCTCTTTACCGTTTTGATTGATGCTAATACTGGAAATTTCCTGTGCGGAAATAACACAATTAGCAAAAAGAAGAAAAAATAGAATATATCTAATCATGTAAATTGGAATAAGAAAATAATGATTAATAATTGAAGAGGATTGAAAATTAAATAATTATTCATGTACAGAAAATAAATTTTTATTTAAAGATATAAAAGAGTATTAACAATTATTTTAATAGTTCATCCTGTAAAGTTATAAAAATAAAAAAGCCTTCATATTAGAATGAAGGCTTTTTCAAAGTAGGCAATTTGGAGAACTAATTCATTATTACCGTAAAACCCTTTAAGGTTTTTGCCATACAACCCATTAGGTATGGACTTATCTCGACCAACCGTAGCGGCTGCCAAGTTCATCAAGCTGGCTGTTTGATCTCGACCAGCCATAACGACTGCCAAGTTCATCGAGCTGGCTGTTTGATCTCGACCAGCCATAACGACTGCCAAGTTCATCAAGCTGGCTGTTTGATCTCGACCAGCCATAACGGCTGCCAAGCTCATCAAGCTGGCTGTTTGATCTCGACCAGCCATAACGGCTGC
>JAJRSV010000166.1 GCA_024278655.1 Bacteroidota bacterium
AACTAATTATACAACAGTTAATAGCTAAAATAACCTTGCCCGCTTTTGAATGTAATTAAACAACGCTTTATCGAACGGGTACGATGTTTCAATCAGATTGTAATCCACATTTGAATTGAGGCATGCTCTTTTAAGCTGGGTAACAAATTCATCCATTGCCTGCTTGTATGCTTTTTGTATCTGGTACGGCTGCGTGGTTATTTCTTCTTCTGTTTCCATGTCTTTAAAGATAGCATCCTTTCCAAAAGCAAAACTTCTTTCCATCGGATCAAGTATCTGGAAAACAATTACTTCATTTTTCTGATAGCTGAAATGTTTAATTGCCGTAATTACTTCATCAATATTGTCAAAAAGATCGGAGATGATAATTACTAATCCACGCCGTTTTATTTTTTCTGCAATGGAGTTTAAACAAGAAGCAGTATTGGTTTTATCGGAAGGAGTAATTCCTGAAAGGGTTCTTAAAATTTCCTGCATATAAGGTCGGCTTGCTTTGGGAGGAAGGTAATTAACCACTCTATCTGAATAAAGTGTTAATCCAACTGCATCCTGCTGGCGCATCATCAGGTAAGTAAGAGCAGCAGCTAATGTAACAGAATATTCCTGCTTGCTTACATTCCCTTTCGATGCATACTTCATCGAAGCGCTTGTATCTAACAGAATGTAGCTTTTAAGATTTGTTTCTTCTTCGTACTGTTTAATGAAAAACTTTTCCGTCTTTCCGTAAACTTTCCAGTCGATATCTTTTAAATTATCCCCCTGCATATAAGGACGGTGTTGTGTGAACTCAACGCTGAATCCGTGATAAGGGCTCCGGTGGAGTCCAACCATAAAACCTTCGACAACCAACCGTGCCCTTAATTCAAGTGAAGCAACTTTAGGAATGATTGAAGGGTCTAAAACGCTTTTATAATTTTGACTTACTTTAGTCACTATCTTTTTCGGCTAAATTCTTTTTAAGAATTTCTTCCGGCGAAAGTCCCATATTATCCAACTCTTCTTTTGCCGAAGTAGCAAGCTCATGATTCGGGAACTTTTCAAGAAAGAAATTATAAGTTTCGGTAGCCGCATTAAAATCTTTCAGCTCATTCGCCTGTAGAAATCCTGCCATAAATAATCCCATTGGAGCTTCATCGCTTTCGGGATATTTCTGATATATACTCTTGTATAACTCAACTGCTTTTTGAATTGATTCTTTTTCAGATAAGTTTTTCACCATCTTGTTTTGATAGATGGCTGCAAGTTCGGCAGTTGCTACAGGAGCTAAAGTATCATCGGGGAATTCCATCAACAATGTTTCATAAGCATTCACTGCTTCGGGAATTTTTCTTTCCTGCGAATATTTTTGAGCATCCTTGTAATAATCTTCAGCCGTTTTATCGGAACTACAACTGACAAATAAAATCATTGATGCCATTATTAAATAAATTAGTTTTTTCATTTTCATTCCAGATTTGTTCAACAATCAGGCACAAAATTATAAATTGCTGACAGAATATACAACGCAGATATTTTGCATCGAAATTTTAAACATAAAAAGCCGGTTCAGTTTACCCGAACCGGCTTTCTGTATTCCTTTAGCTGATTCTTATTTAGTCAGAATCATCTTCTTTACGTCCATAAATTGAGTACCGTCAACGCCGGCAGCTTCAATTCTGTAGAAGTAAACACCACTATTAATGTTTGCGGCATTAAAGTCTATTTTATGAACACCCGCACTCAGATCGGAAGAAATTAATGTAGTTACTTCCTGACCGAGAACATCGAATATTTTTAAAGTAACTTTCGAATCTACAGCAAGACTGAAAGTAATCTTTGTGCTCGGGTTAAACGGGTTCGGATAGTTTTGAGCAAGCGAGAAATTAACCGGTGCCTGAACATCAACTTCCACAACTTCCGAATACTCATATCTTCCGTTGTAATCAATTTGTTTCAGACGGTAATAGTAAGTTCCCGTTTCCACATTATTATCGGTGTACGAGTAATTATGAATTTCGGTCGAAGTTCCGTTACCCTCGACAAAACCGATAGTCACGAAATCGTTTTCAAACTGACGCTGCACTTCGAACCCAAGGTTATTTTGTTCCGTTGCGGTTGTCCAGTTTAACAAAACAACTCCATCGGCAGCTTGTGCAATAAACGAAGTTAACTCAACAGGAACAGTGCCCGGAGGTAAGAAGTCGGTATAAAACCGGGGCAATAACTGATACCCCGCATCCACACAGCCACCAGAGCAGAACTGATTACCAATACCTATAATATCCTGCGGCCAGGTTGGTTCCGGATTATCGTCGATATCGGTATCACTGTCTATTCTCATATTCAAAGTATCGATTCCGTCGCTTATCTGAACCGTGGCACTTCCGCCTGCTGGCCAGGTACCACCAACCATAGTCATATACTGGAATGCTATAAGTCTGCCTTCATAAGCTTCCGGATCTGCCAGATAATCGCCAAGTGTTAGCACGATAGGATCGGGCAACGGGTTACCTGTGCTCATTAATACTATACCGGTTGAGTCTGCCGGCTGAATTTCAGTAAGACCGTTGAACTGTGCAACTTCGCCGGTTACCTGTATTTCATCACCAAGATTATAAGTGGGCGGAGTTCCGAACAGAAATATATTTACACCAGCGGTTCCGTCATCGATGTAATAAGACATATTACTGCTTTGGAAATTTGGCGAGAATACTACTCCCTGCACGGTAACTACCTGACCTAATTTATCCGGAATGAAGTCATTATCAAGGTCTTCGATAGCTTCAGAAATAGGAATAACGCCACCGCCTGCAGCAGTTCCGTAAATAAGGAACGGGAAGCCCTGCGGAGTTGCAGTTCCACCGTCTAATGCGGCAGCCCACGCACCGGTATATTGCAAGGCATTACCTGTTGTGGTTTCACCTAAAATAGCAATGGGCGGTGCCCAGGGACCTGAAGCAGCACTGCCGTCAGACTGCCAGTCTAACCAATACGTACCGGCAGGTAACGTTGTACCAACAGCTACTGTGTTTTTCATTATAGCTCTTGCATCGGAGTTAGGACTTGTTTCGGATGCACGATAAATTCCCGACCATTCGGTTAAGACCATAACGTTAGTCGTCGGGTCTCCCCAAACAACGGTGCTTGTCGGATCGTCCGGAGGACCATCCCAAATTTGCAGATTAACTGCGGTTATAGTAGAAGGAATTCCTCCGTTGGTTTGATAAGCATAAAATACAATCGAATCGATAGTCCATTCTTCCGTTGCAACAAAATCATCTGCAATTCTGTTGCCGGCTGAAACCTGATGACCGAATCCCAATGTAGTCATACCTAAAGTAGTACTTTCCAGCAGACTAAGGTCTGCCCCGCCGAAACCTCCGCCAGGAACATTAAAAGGAGGTCCGTTATCGAATAAAACCGTACCGGTTGGAGAGGTATATTTCCAATCCGGATTAACCGGAAAATCGAAATTGTTTATTGTTTCGGTTTCCGTATCACGAGCGTTGTCTTGTGCAATACTAAGCCCGGCAACAAAAAACAGAAACAAGATTGCTGTTAAGAAAAGTCGAATTAGTCTGATCATAGTTCCTCCACGATTGATTAATGATTTGAATTAATTAAGGAAGTTCCTTTTAGAAGAGATATAAAAATGAGATGTTGGAAATAGCTTATCATTAAAATTTCATTGCTTATTTTTATATAAACAAAATGGCAAAAAAAAAGCATTTATGCAACAATTAAATTGTTGCAACTTGCGAATTTTAACTATTGAAATTCGGGAATATTATAAAAACCCGGAACAACAAAATGCCGTTCCGGGCTAATAACATCAATTTTATCTATCTTATTTTGCGAGTATCATTTTCTTAACGGCATTAAATGAGTTGCCCGCATTGCCGACTGCTTCCAATCTGTAAAAATAAACCCCGCTGTTTAAGTTATCCGCATTAAAATTAATCTGTTGTGTACCTGCATTCATTTCTTTATTTAAAAGCTGAGCGATCAATTCTCCCAATACATTATAAACGTTCAACGTTACAAACGAATCTTCAGCCAAATTAAATTTAATTGTAGTAGCAGGGTTGAAAGGGTTCGGATAATTTTGTTCGAGCTCAAAATTTCCGGGCACGGAAACCTCGTTCTCAATTGAAGTAACCGTTTCTCCTTCTTGAAGTGTTATGGTCTGATTAACGTTTACATTTCTTAAAACATCAACAATACCGCTGCCCTGCCAGGTTACAACAATCGAATCGATTATAGTGGATGTTCCGGCACCGAGAATAGTAGTTCCGGTGTTTTGCGACATATAACTTATTCCGCAATGTGTTTCTCTGATATAGTTTGAACCGTCAATATAAACTTTAATCCTCGCACCTATTCCGTCCCTGTTACTCTGCACACCTACAAGGTTCAACTTTACCCAATTGTTTGAACCGCCGCTGTTCATAAACAAATTTGGAAGCGCCTGCTGATTATCAACAGCAATGTCGATAAATCCGTCGTTGTTAAAATCGCCCACAGCCATACCAAAGCTTTTATAATCGTCGTCCAATCCTATTCCCGTTAAGCGGGTAAAAGTACTGTCATCGTTATTCGCATAAAATTTATTAACGCCGTCAACCGGTCCTACCGAAGCACAAACGTACAGGTCTAAATCTTTATCGTTGTCGTAGTCAAAAAAGTTAGCGCCCCAGCAAGCTTTATTTACCGTAACTCCCAAATCGTTCGCTACCTCCGTAAAAGTACCGTCACCGTTATTTTTCAGTAAAAAGTTTCCGAACGGATCGTTGGTTAAGTATAAATCCAGGTAGCCGTTATTATCGTAATCGCCCACAGCAATACCCATCATAAAGCCGCCCATCTCCGAATTTGATTGAGCGCTTACATCGGTAAAAGTTCCGTCATGATTATTTTCAAACAAAGTGTTACCCGTAAAATGATCGTTGGCAACATAAATATCCTGCCAGCCGTCGTTGTTATAATCGAAAAAGACGACAGCAAGAGGCAACTTATAATCGCCTGATGCGGCACTTGTATCGGCAACCCCGGCTTGTTCCGTTACGTTTGTAAACGTTCCGTCGCCGTTATTTTTATAGAGATAGTTTTTTGTGAATTCACTGTAATGAGTTACGTAAAGGTCTAACCAACCGTCATTGTTATAATCTCCCCAACAGGCGGCATTCGAAGAAGAGGGAACAGTACCCAGCCCTGCCTGAATAGTTACATCAACAAAACCTGACTGACCGTCGTTTCTGTAGAGGCGCGAATAAGTGCTCTCATCATCAACCGCCGTAAACAAATCTTTATCGCCGTCGTTATCGTAATCGGACCATAACAAGCTCATAGTGCGTAATGTATCGGGTAAACCAAGTTCGTCAGTTACATTCGAAAACAGAGTAACATCG
>JAJRSV010000167.1 GCA_024278655.1 Bacteroidota bacterium
GTTAATGATATTTTAATAGGCACGGAAGACGGCAGAATATTGAATTACGATCTGCCGCCCGACGGTCAGGCAAGTTTGATTAATACTATTACCACATCAACCGATAAACCGGTAATTCAAATTGCAGTTGATAACGATTACTGGTCTGCGGTAACATCAGTCGATGCATCGCAAGTAAGCGATTTTATTGATGCAAACGGAAATAAACTTAGCTTCGACGGGTCTCGATTTTCTTTACTGCTTACGAAAGATAAAAACGGAAAATATGTTTCGGTTCTGTTCTCGCCGGCTAAAATTTTATACGTAATCAACGGCGAAGTTATTACCGGAAGAGATGCTGTTATCGATCAAATGTTTGCTGTTTCACCCTCGCTTGGCGATATAAAACAGGACGGCGGTAATTATCTTGTTTATCCTAACCGAAACAGGGTAGAAGCGATTAATTATTCGGGTTATATGGCAGACAACTTTCCGTTCGACAGACTCGATGAAAATTATGCCGGTCCTACACTTACCGGAGATTTTGCAGGCGATGCGAATGCCGAGATATTAGCCGCAACAACAAACGGAAACATTGTAGCAGTTGACGGCGGAACAGGGAAGGTTGTTTCGGAATTTCCGATTGCTGCCGGCGGAACAAATATTTCTTCGATGGTGTTTTATATTGACAGCGGTAAAGTTTCGGTTGCTGCAATTGATGATAACAAGTTGTTCAGAGCATGGCACATTAGTTTAACTGCCGGAAATTTTCAGTGGAGTGAAAAGTATACGAACAGCCAAAACAAATCGTTTATTGATGCGGCGGCAACATCAAACTTTGTGAATGAATTTTTACCGCAAAGCCGGGCTTATAATTATCCGAATCCTGTTTACGAAGGAACGACGAACATCCGTTACTATGTTTCGGAAGATGCGGATATAAACATAAAGATATTCGACCTTGCGGGTGACTTTGTTGCCGAGTTGAAGGACAATGCACAAGGCGGTACGGATAACGAAACGGTTTGGGATGTGTCGAATATTCAAAGCGGTGTTTATCTGGCTCGTATTGAAGCGAAGAGCGGCAGCGGTAAATCGGAATTTGCTATAATTAAAATAGCTGTAATTAAGTAACGGAATGATTATTTCCAATAAAAGTTTAATGAACAAATTTTTACCATTCGAATTAACTATCCTTTTTATAGAATTCTTATTATGAAGAAAATATTCTTTCTGTTTTTACTTGTCGTTTTAAGTGCGAATAGTTTTGCGCAGTTTACCGAGTTTCATCCGGAGCTGGAGTGGTACACCATTAAAGGTGAAAACTACGAAGTGCATTATCATAACGGAGCGGAAAGAACTGCAAAAGTTGTTGCAAAAATTATAAGCGAAGTTTGGGGACCGATAACATCGCTTTATCAGTACGAACCGGATGTTGTGCATTTTGTTATTAAAGATATAGATGACTATTCGAACGGTGCAACGTATTTTTTCGATAACAAAATTGAAATATGGACGAGCGCACTCGATTTTGATTTGCGCGGTACGCACAACTGGCTGCGTAATGTTATTTCTCATGAGTTCACTCACCTTGTGCAAATTCAGGCATCGCTTAAAGCAACTCGTTCGGTGCCCGCCGCATTCTTTCAGTGGCTTGACTACGCCGATGAGAGACGACCGGACATTCTTTACGGCTATCCGAATGTAGTTGTTTCTTATCCGCTGGCGAGTATAAACGTGCCTGCCTGGTATGCCGAAGGAACCGCCCAGTATATGCGTAAAGAATTTGATTACGACAACTGGGATACTCACCGCGATATGGTTCTCCGTTCCTATGCTCTCGAAGGGAATATGTTAACATGGAATCAGATGGGAGTGTTCGGTAAAACAAGCTTGGGTAACGAGTCGGTTTATAACTCCGGTTTTGCATTAACGCGTTACATTTCTCAGAAATACGGCGAAGACAAACTCCGTTCTATTTCATACGCACTCGGTAATGCGGGTGTGTTTACAATCGATGCGGCTTTCGAAAAAGTTTTGGGCAAAGACGGCGACGAAATTTATAATGAATGGAAAGAGTTTGTTACGAATGATTATAAAGAAAGAATGAAAGATGTATTGGAGAATACGGTGATGGGCGATACTATTGCCGATGCCGGCTTCGGGAATTTTTACCCGAGGTTTTCTCCCGACGGGAAAAAGATTCTATACGTTTCAAACAAATCGGCAGATTACTTCAGCTTATCCAGTATTTATGAGTACGACCTGGAAACGAAAAAAAGCGAGCTGCTTATTCCTGCAGTACGTTCTACGTTCGATTGGGTGCCGGGCGAAAATAAACTCGTATTTTCTCGTTTAAGTGAAGACAATCCTAACTGGTATAACGTTCACGATCTTTATATTTATGATTTTGACAGTAAAGAGGAAACAAGACTTACAAATAATCTCCGCGCTAACCAGCCGGCAGTTTCGCACGATGGGAAGAAGATTGTTTTCATTTACCAGAAAGACGGAACAACAAACCTCGGTATTGTCGATATCGACGGAAAGAATTTCAAATCGCTCACCTCGTATAAAAACGGCGAGCAGGTTTACAATCCGAAATTTTCCAACGACGATTCATTCGTGATATTCGACTACTCCTACAGCAACACAAGAGATATTGCAAAAATAAGTGTAAGCGGGGGCGAACCGGAATTTATACTGGCAACCGAGCACGACGAACGTAATCCCGTGTTCGATAAAGACGGCAACCTTATTTATTCATCCGATGAAACGGGAATTTTTAATCTTTACCGGCTCGACTTAACCACCGGAAAGAAAACCCGGCTTACAAATGTTACCGGCGGTGCTTTTATGCCCGATGTAAACGAGAACGGCGATATTGTTTATGTGAATTATCTTTCTACAGGATTCAAAATATTCTCTATCGATAAATCGGAACAGGAAAAAGTTGTTGATGAAAAAAAATATGTCTGGCGAAACAATCCTCCTTTAAGCAAAGACCGCCCGAACGGTGATATGACTGACTTTGATATTGAAGCTTTAAGACATTACAACGATTTTGATGTGA
>JAJRSV010000168.1 GCA_024278655.1 Bacteroidota bacterium
GTATTTAATTTTAAAATGAAAAGATTAGTTCAACTTGTTAAAGATATCTTTAACAAAAGAAATAAAGAAAAGCAGATGAAGAAAAAATCGGAAGAAATAAATATGCTCATGAAACTTTCGGAACAAACTTTTTCTGAGTGGAACAATAATGTTGATGATATTTATAACAAATTGTAGAAAATTAGTTAACAATAATGCCAGCCATTATTAAAATGACCGGCATTATTTTGGAAACTACTTCATCAAAGTCATCTTTTTTACTACCTGATATCCATTCGCTTGTAAAGCATACAAATATATTCCGCTTGAAAGACCACTACCGTTAAATTCAATTTCGTATTCGCCTGTGGGCAGGGCTTCATTTACGAGTGTCGCAACTTCATTTCCTACAATATCGTACACCTTGAGTATAACATTTGACGTTTGACTTTTGACGTCTGACACAATACTGAAGCGTATTACCGTTGACGGATTGAACGGATTCGGATAATTCTGCTCTAATCTGAACTCCCTTACCGGCATTTCATCATTTACATAAACCGGAATATCTAAAATTGTAACGGGAAAATTTTCTCCGAAATTCCATTCATCATCCATTGGGTTCCCGTTATGATTTGTGCTGTTAGCAACGGAGTAGATAGTATCGACCGTTGTAGTATCGGGTGCTGTGTAGATGAAACTCCACGACACGGTATCGTTGATAAAGTCTTTCGGCATTGTGTGGGTTAACTGCCAGGTGGAATCACCCGTATAAAGCATAAGCTGTGTTAATGAATCCGAAATATTAAGAGCACCCTCTCTTACTGCAATGTTAAATCCTCCGGCAATTGCAAGTCCCCCGGTCATAAACAAAGTATAGTTGGCAGTATCACTTACGAATAAAGTATCGGGACCCTCAATCCAAACCTGCACGGAATCGTTGAAATCAAGATTGTGGCAAATGCAGCCCTCACCGTTTAATTTCGTTAGCCCCACTATGCCGTTGGAAGAGTTTATATTAGCGTAAATGATTACTGAAACAAAAACACCGATTAACAGTAAAGTTATCTTCATATTTTCGCCCTTAGAATTTTAAAATTAAAAAGCACGGCAAAACCGGTATGGTTCAACCGTGCCTTGAAAAAATAATTATTTCATCAATAACATTTTTTTTGTTTCGTTGTAAGTCTTTCCGTCGATACCGTTGGCACTTAAAACATAAAAGTAAGTTCCGCTTGGTAACCCGGAAGCATTAAAATTAACCGTGTGAACTCCCGCTTCCATTTCCTTGTTAATAAGTTGAGTTACTTCCTGCCCGAGCAGGTTGTACAAACTCATTCTTACTGTCGAAGCAACAGGAAGCGAAAACTTAATCGAAGTAGAAGGATTAAACGGGTTCGGGTAGTTTTGCGAAAGCGAAAACTCCGAAGGTGTTATTCCCGTTACTTCAACCGAATTAGTGTATTCATACGTTCCGTCGAAATCAATTTGTTTCAGCCGGTAGTACTGCGTTCCGGAAGTGAAGTCGACTATTTCGTAAGTGTAATTTTTAGCTTCGGTAGTTGTTCCTAAACCGGGAACAAAACCGATTTTTTCGAACGACTGGTTGTCTTCGCTTCTTTCAACTTCAAAACCGCTGTTGTTAAGTTCGGATGCTGTTGTCCAATGCAGAATTATTTTATTGCTGTTTGCTTCGGCGGTAAACGAAGTAAGTTCGACCGGTATAAAGAAATCGGAATTTAATTTGTAAAAACCGTTACCTTGTGCCGCAAACTGTGTTATTGAATCGACTACAACTAACTGGTAATCTGTTGAGGGAATTGAGATTTGCAGCCAGGTTGCGCCTTCATCCTTTGAACGCCAGGTTGAACCGCAGGAATAACATCCTGTCATAACAAGATTACCATCGGTGGGTTGAATATGAACTCCCCACATATTCGTTCCGTTAAAACCGGAAAGCGCTGTCCACGTTTCGCCGTAATCGGTAGATTTTAGAAGACCGCCGCCGCCGCTCCATTTTGTTGCAAACGCAACACCCGGGTTTGTAAAGCTAACCGATACTGTTGGTATCTCGCCAGACGTGACAAATGTTTGTGACCATGTTAAACCGTAATCGGTACTCTTAAAAATTCCCGTGCCGTTATCACCGATAAGAATGATGCTTGTATCGGGAAATACTTCGATGTCGCAAGGTGCAGAAATAGGACCGAAGTTACTTGCAATTGTTGTCCAGGTGCTGCCAAAGTCGGTTGAACGTTTAAAGTTGGCATTTATCATAGTATAAATAGTATCGGGATGACTCGGATCCTGGGTCATAGGAATACCGAAGAACGACATTTGTCCTTCATCATTAGTTAATATCCATGTTGCACCGTCGTTGGTTGTTTTATAAATCTTATCATTCGGTGATGATTCTATTGCTACTAAAAAAGTTCCAGGAGTATAATCGTCAAGAATAATAGCTTTGATTTCGGTAGCGCCCGGAACGTTTGTTCCTGTAACGGAAAAGGTTTCACCCCTGTCGGTACTTTTGTAAATAGTCGCGTTAGAACCGTAGTAAACTACATCGGAATTAAACTGCATATAATCCACCGGTCCGCCCAGACTGCTCCCCGATTGTTTCAATTCCCACCAATACAACTGTTGACTAAAAATTGATGCTGTAAAAAACAGTACAGCAAATACAACAGAAAAAAGATACTTCATATATTAATTACTCCTGTGATTAATTGATATTAAATAGGTAAATTCTGGAATGAATTTTTATGAAAATAAGTATTAAAGCTTTAAAATAAAAATTATATCAAAAAAACTAAGTTGTTAAAAGCAATTATTATTGCGTTAGCGTTAAAATTTTGTTCGGATAAACAAACTCCTTTAATCAATAAACAAAAAACTTAAACGGAAAATCAGATGAAACTTGATGTACTTGTCTTTGCTGCTCATCCGGACGATCCGGAACTTGCAATGGGCGGTTCTATTGTTAAGCTAACCAAAAACGGTATAAAGGTAGGAATAGTCGATCTTACAAGAGGCGAACTCGGAACCAGAGGAAATGCCGATATAAGAAAAACCGAAGCGGCAAAAGCTGCAAAAGTATTGGGTCTGTCGGCAAGAGAAAATCTTTCGATACCTGACGGAAATGTTGAGGAATCGGTTGAGAATGAATTGAAGATTGTTGTTACGCTGAGAAAGTACCGACCCACAATAATATTTGCTCCGTATTATAACGATCGCCATCCGGATCATATTAACACAAGCAGACTGGTAAAACGGTCGATGTTCGCATCGGGTTTGGCTAAGTTGGAATCATTCGAGAACGGAAAAGCGCAGGAACCTTTCCGCCCGGCAAAGTTATATTATTATATGCAAACATATACATTCGATCCGTCTTTTATTGTTGATATAAGCGATGTATATGAAGCAAAAATGGAAGCGGTTAAATCGTATGGAACACAATTTTATAACCCGCAGCTTAATGAACCGGAAACATTTATAAGCAGCAGGAATTTTATGTCGAACATAGAAGCGAGAGCAAAGTTTTACGGTTTTAAAATCGGCAAGTCTTTCGGTGAACCGTTTTTTTCGGAAGAAGATGTTGAGTTGGATTTGGTTGGAATGATAAAAGAACTGGGTTAACCGGAAAGCAGCTTAACCTGAACACGTGTTCCTTCGCCGGGTGTACTAACAATTTCAAAACTTCCGTTATATAACTCGGTTATCTTTTTTGTGATAACCAATCCTAAACCTATACCTTGCTGTTCGTATTTGTCCCTGTCGAATTGACGGTATGCTCCGATGTTTGTAATCTGGTCTTCGGTCATGCCTCTGCCTTCATCAAGCACAGAGATTATGTAATAGTTATTTTCGGTGTAAGTTTTAACCAGCACTTTCGATCCTGCTTCGGAAAATTTAAAAGCATTATCGAGTAATTCTTCGAGTATTCTCTCATAAAGTGTGATGGGCAGTTTTACCTTCCCGTCAGAGATTTCCAAAACTAAGTCGTTCGTCCGGTTATACTTTTCCGAAATCTTTTCACTCATTGTTTTCTGCAAGCTTCCGGTAACTTCGGTAACAGGCGTTTTTTCAATCGTATCGGGGTGATCGGTCATAAAAGAAAGTTTTTCGTATATAATAAACTGCTGGATAAGTCTGTTTAATCTCATTCCCGCCGAGTAAATTGCCTGTGAAAACTCGAGTGCTTCGGTATCAGCAGAATCGCGGAACTTATCAATCAGTATTTCGGAATAACCGAGTATGGCAACAAGGGGTGTCTTCAGCTCGTGAGGCAGTGAGTAAGAAACATTATCTTTAAGCACCTCCATTTTCTTTTGAACTTCTTTGTATTTATCGAGCCGTACTTTAACCACAGCCAGTAACTCATCGGGCTGAAACGGTTTTGTTATATAATCGTCGGCACCCAAAAGCATTCCTTCGCGAAGGTTCTTTTTATCTACAAGTGCGCTTAAAAATATGAAAGGTATATGCGATGTTTTTTCGAAACTGCGTAGTTCCTGTAAGACCTCGTGACCGTTTATGCCCGGCATTTTTATATCCGATATAATCAGGTCCGGCAATTTTTCTTTTGCCAGTTGCACACCTTCTTCACCCGACCTTGCCTGGATACATTCGTATCCTTCGAGTTCAAGATATTCTGCAATAGATTCCCGTATTAAATTTTCATCTTCGATAATTAAAATTTTACTCAAAGCAGCGGTAACTTTTTCTTACAAATAGTTTTGATTTTATTTTGTGTTGGTTCAATATAATATTTTTATACTTAATAAAATAAAAATATAAGAGAAAATTTTACAAGTAGCTATTTGAAATTAAGATTATCCTTATTTTTTCTTAAGTTTATACAAAAGATTTTATAAAAAAGGGAGATATTATGCAGGCGAAGTTAAAAGCCATACAGGAACTCGAACAACTCGGTATTAAAAATATACGCGAGGTTTTTTATAACTACGGAACCCCCGCTCTTTACGAACAGGTTATAAGAAGACGTGAAGGGCTGTTGGCACACATGGGACCAATTGTTGTACGAACCGGTTATCATACCGGCAGGAGCCCTAACGATAAGTTTTTGGTAAAGGAACCGACGAGCGAAAAAAACATCTGGTGGGGAACAGTAAACGCTTCGATTGATGAAGCAAAGTTTAATAAGCTGTACGATAAAATGCTCGCATACATCCAGGGAAAGGATTTGTATGTTGAGGATTGCTATGCCTGTGCCGATCCGAAATATAAACTCGACTTAAGAATTATAACCGAAACCGCATGGCATAATTTGTTTGCAAGAAATATGTTCAGGCGGTATAAAGACAGAAAAGAACTGCTCGAGCATAAACCTGAGTTCACCGTACTGCACCTTCCAAACTTTCATGCCGACCCGGATGTTGACGGAACTAACTCCGAAGTGTTCATTATGTTGAACTTCGGAAAGAAGTTGGTAATTATTGGCGGAACAAGTTACGCAGGTGAAATTAAGAAATCTATATTTACGGTGCTAAATTACATTCTTCCTCTAAAAGGTGTAATGTCGATGCACTGTTCGGCTAACGTTGGCAAAGACGACGATGTTGCAATCTTCTTCGGATTATCGGGAACGGGTAAAACCACTTTATCTGCCGACCCCAACAGAAAACTTATCGGCGATGATGAACATGGCTGGAGCGAAGATGGTGTATTTAATTTTGAAGGCGGCTGTTATGCAAAGGTTATAAGATTATCGGAAGAAGCCGAGCCCGATATTTACGAATGCACAAGAAAGTTCGGTACTA
The DNA here is from genome assembly GCA_024278655.1 of Bacteroidota bacterium. Lineage (GTDB taxonomy): Bacteria > Bacteroidota > Ignavibacteria > Ignavibacteriales > Ignavibacteriaceae > BMS3ABIN03. Next base: position 5,763 of record JAJRSV010000168.1, read on the forward strand.
TTTTGGAAAACGTACAGATTGATGCACAGACGAGAAGATTAGATTTAGATGATGATACTGTCACGGAAAACACCCGTGCTGCTTACCCGATTACTCATATAAATAATATAGTTCCCGAAGGAAGAGCCGGGCATCCGAAAAATATTGTAATGTTAACTGCCGATGCTTTCGGTGTGCTGCCTCCTATTTCAAAGCTTACTGCAGATCAGGCGATGTATCATTTCATCTCGGGATATACTGCAAAAGTAGCTGGCACAGAGAAAGGCGTGACCGAACCGAAAGCAACTTTTAGTACTTGCTTCGGTGCACCGTTTATGGTTCATCATCCCAGCGTGTATGCCGAACTGCTCGGCGAAAAAATTAAGAAGCACAATGTTAAATGCTGGCTGGTTAATACCGGCTGGACGGGCGGACCGTACGGTGTTGGCAAAAGAATGAAAATTCAGTACACGCGTGCAATGCTTAATGCAGCACTAACCGGTAAGCTCGATGATGTGGAAACGATTAAAGACCCGTTCTTTAATTTAAACATTCCTGTTTCCTGCGAAGGGGTTCCCTCTGAAGTGCTTGACCCCCGCAATACATGGGATGATAAAAACGCTTACGATGAAATGGCAAAGAAACTTGCAAACATGTTCAATGAAAACTTTAACGATTTCAAAAAAGGTGTAACCCAAAACGTAATTGATGCGGGTCCCAATCAATATTAATCTTGTTACTTAATATTAATTAAACCAGCCGGTAAATTGGTTAATGTTTACGCGGCTGGTTTTTAATATATTACTGAATGCCTTTTTAAGGGCAAAAAAAAGTATATGAATTAATAAAAGAATCATATATTTTCAGAATTATTTTTTAAACATTATTTATTACTCGTAAAAATTTTATTAATGCGGAACTCATCTTCGGTACTATTTTTTATTACTGCACTCATAATTTTCTGCTTCTTTCTTTCGGGTAAAGAAACTTTTGCACAGGATTATGGTAAGCTGCGCGGCTTTGTTACCGATTCGACTAACGGTGAAGCACTTGCTTTCGGCAATGTGTTTATCGAATCATTAAACAAAGGTGCATCCACCAACGAAAGAGGATTGTATTTAATCCAGAACATTCCTGCCAATAAAGATTACGAAGTTATCATTTCGTACGTCGGTTATAAAACAAAAAAGGTAAAGGTTCATATTGAACCGGATAAAATTACAAAGTTGGATGTTGAACTTGTTCCGCTGAGCATAGAACTTCAGACCATTGAAAAGATAGGGGAGAGGGTAGTTGAAAAAAATGCAACCGATATCAGTATGGAAAAAATATCCATAAAGCAGTTGGATGTTCTTCCCAAAGGAGTTGAAACGGATGTGCTGCGGTCGCTGCAATTTATTCCCGGAGTTACAACAACAGGCGATGTCTCGGCAAAGTATTATGTAAGGGGTGGCGGAAGCGATCAGAATCTTATACTATTGAACGGTGTTACATTGTACAATCCTTATCATTCACTCGGTTTGTTCAGTTCCTTCGATCCCGAAATGATAAACACCGTTGAGTTTCAGAAAGGCGCTTTCTCTTCTCAATACGGCGGAAGACTCTCATCGGTTATGAACATAATTTCGAAAGATGGAAATAAAAACCGGTTGGGCTTTACAGGTTCGGTAAGTTCGTTAACTGTTAAAGGACTCGTCGAAGGTCCTATCCCGAACGGTTCGTTTATGATTTCGGGAAGGAAAAGTTATTCGACCGATGTGCTTAACAGATTTTTAAGCGCCGAATCGGTACCGATTGATTTTTACGATGTTGCATTCAAACTTAACTACTCGAGCAGCGATATTTTTGAGAACGCAAAATTTTCGATATTCGGTTTTGCCAGCAGAGACGATGTTAAATACGACGACCCTTTAAGAGAAGAATTTAACTGGGATAATAAGCTCTTTAGTTTTGAATGGCTGCAGGTTTATGATGTGCCGCTCTATTCCCGTTTCGGAATTTCGTACAGCAGTTTTGAAGGCGAAGTTAAACCGAATGAGAGTTCATTAAAACCGCAAAAGAACACAGTAAACGATTTTGATTTGAGTTTCGATTTAAATGCTGTTTACGATAACCGCGACGAACTCGGTGCGGGAATAAAGTTCAAGTTTTTGGAAACAAAGTTCTTCCAGGAAAACAGGGTTGGTGCAACAACAAATCTCGAAAAGCTTGCCGGCAATTTAAGTATTTACGGCAAGTATAAATTTTTAAGATATGAAAATTTCGGTGCCGACGTTGGCGTAAGGTTTAACCTTACCGGTTTAAGTAAAAACGGCGGCGGTATTTTAGAGCCACGCATAAGTTTAACTTACAGGGTTCATCCGAAGTTGGCGCTTAAAGCTGCGTGGGGAATATTCATTCAGGAAATAACTACTCTTACCGACGAAGACGAACTGATATCGGTTTTTGAACCATGGATTATTTTTCCCGATTACTTAAATCCTGCAAGAGCTATTCAGTATAATATCGGATTGGATTACGAAATATTAAGGGGCTTTAATTTTTCCACCGAAGGATTTTATAAAACAATTCAGAACCTGCCGGTAATTAACGATCAGAAATTTTTAGCAAGCGACCGTGATTTGATTCCCGGCAGTGCGGAATCTTACGGCGGCGAGTTTATGTTGAACTATGCCGTTAACCCGGTAAGCTTAAGTGCATCATACACGTTAAGCTGGGCTTATAAAGAAGCTGACGGCTGGACGTATTATCCCAAGTACGATACACGCAATCAGTTAAATTTTATTCTCGAGTTTAATTTGGGAAGCGGCTGGATAATAGGTGCAATATGGAATTACTCAACCGGACTTCCATTTACACAATTGCTCGGCTATTACGATAAATTTTATTTGAATGACATTTACGGTAACGGTTTCGATTCCGGTGACTTTAATCCTTTCGGAATTTTAGGCGATAAAAACATCGGGCGCTTACCCGATTATCACCGCCTCGATTTAAGTCTAACGAAAAAAATTAAAATAGCTTTTACAAAAATGGAGTTAGGCATAAGTGCAATTAATGTTTACGACAGGGAAAATATCTATTACTTCGACCGCAACACCGGAGAAGTAGTTAATATGCTTCCGTTCTTTATTTCGGGCACTTTTAAGATAAGTTTATGATGAAGAAAATACTTTTAATAATGTTAACGGCGTTATCGCTGTTTTATTCATGCTCCGATGAGTTCGAACCTTTCGGTCAGTTCAGGGATACTTATGTTCTTACCTGTCTTTTAAGGAACGATACAACATTTCAGATTGCTGCTGTCTCGCACAACTACCTGCCGCCGGACGGGTTCGATCCGTACTCGAACACTGTTGATCCTGCAATAACCGGTGCCGATGTAAGAGTTTGGCTCGGCGATTCGGTTTATGTCTTCCGCGATACTTCGGTTGTCAGGAATGATTCTTCACGTTATAATACGCCCTTTTATTTTTATTATAACGATAACTTTAAGATTAAAGAAAACCAGACTATTGAAGTTGAAGTTTTGTTACGCAACGGAAGAAGGTTAAGGGCGAGCTCAAAAACTCCTTCGGAAATAAGATTCAGCGATGAAAGTGATGTTATAATTCCGGCAGTGGGAA
>JAJRSV010000169.1 GCA_024278655.1 Bacteroidota bacterium
AATTTACTGAACATTTTATCCGAAGTTATTACGCTTCGCATTTGTTCTCCCGGTGCAGCGGGTCCGTGCTTCTCTTCGTAATTCTTCCCGATAATCTCATTCAACATTCTGAACAGTTCAATCACGTTTGTTTCTTTACCTGTTCCTACGTTGTAAATGTCACTCGCATCATCGTTCAATGTAAGCAGGTTTGCTTTTACAACATCTTCAACAAATACATAATCGCGTGTCTGCTTGCCTGTGCCGTTTATAACCGGCTGCTCGTTCTTTAACATTTTGTTTGTAAAGATGGCAACCACACCAGCTTCGCCGAACGGGTTTTGCCTCGGACCGTAAATGTTTGCATAACGGAGAACTGTGTAGTTCAATTTATATTCATTATGGTAAAAGAAAAGATATTTTTCAACACTCAACTTCGAAATGCCGTAAGGCGAAACCGGGTTAGTCGGATGCTTTTCATCGGCAGGGAAGTATTCCTGCTCGCCGTAAACAGCGCCGCCTGTTGATGCGAACATAAATTTTTTAACACCATGTTTTATTGAGTTTTGCAGAAGATTTATTGTGCCTAATATATTTGTATTAGCATCGAATGCCGGGTCTGCAACCGAACGCCGAACATCCATCTGCGCAGCATGATGATTAACCACATCAAACTTTTCTTCCGCGAATAAATCTTCTACTTTTTTATCACGAATGTTCAGCTTTACGAATTTTGCTTTCGGGTTTATGTTTTTTTCGAACCCGGTTGAAAGGTCGTCTAAAATTACAACTTCGTGACCTTCGTTTATGAATGCATCCGCTATGTGAGACGCGATAAATCCGGCACCGCCCGTTACGAGAATTTTCATGTAATTAACCGTATAAATTAAAATTGTAAATATATTCTTTTACTTTTTCGGGGACAAGAAAATGAATAGGCAAACCTTTTTTAACTCTTTCACGAATGTCGGTTGCGCTTATTTCAATTCCTCTTGTCTGAACAAATATTGCCTGCTTCACATACTTATCTTCGTGCGGCGGCGGCACCGACGACTTCCGTTTAAGTACAATTATCTTTGCCAGTTTCATTATTTCATCGGGATCTTTCCATTTATGAAATTTAAAGATGTTATCGTAACCGATTATAAACTCTATATGATCGTACTTCTTCTTAAACTCACGAATTGTATCGATTGTGTATGATACGCCGCCTTTGCTTATTTCATAATCGGAGCATTCGAAGAAATCCACACCTTCTATGGCAAGTTTAATCATGTTCAACCTGTGTTCCGGCGAGGTGGTTTTAACATCTTTTTTATGCGGCGATATATATGAAGGGATGAAAATTATTTTATCGAGATTTCTTATTTCGCGAACCGACTGTGCGGTAATCAAATGTCCGTGATGAATGGGATCGAAAGTACCGCCGAAGAGACCAACTTTGCTCATTTAAGATGTTCCTTGTATTCAATAAATAAATTCGTAAACCGTTCGTGCATTTCCTGTATGCAGTACGATAAACTTTCTTTTTCGGAAAGCTTATAATAAAGATTTTTGAAGTTGTCAAAATTAGTAATTAATTCGAAACCTTCCAGCGTGTGAACAAAAACATCACTCTTGCCAAGGTCTTTTAATATTTTCTCATAACTTGTTCTTTTGCCAAGCATCGAATGTAAAATAACATCGTTAATCGTGTTAAAACCGATAAACACAATTTCGTTTTTAGCCGATTTGCCGATAACAATCACTTCTTCCTCAACAGAAAGAAGATTGTAAATTTTTTCGAATGTCCCTGGCGAGAGTCCTATAGAATTGAACCTGACTAAAAGATTGATGCCGTACTTTTCAAAATAATTATGCTTAAGCTTTTCAATGTTCTGTTTTTCTTTAAGCGTATCAATAAATACGAGTGCAACGTTAGTGCCGAAAAAATCTTTCGGTATAAAGTCTATGTCCTTTTTGTTCAGGCAAACCGAAAGATCACTTTTTATATTAGCACGGATGAAATTTTCGAGATTGTTCAGCAATAGCAAAGAAAAAAGATAAACGGTATGTTCGCCGGTTAAGTTTTTAATATGCGGCACTAATTCGATATTGAATATCGGCTTATCGGAAAAAAAACAGGTTGAATTATTATTTTTATTCGTTTCCACTATCGCTTGATGTTAACAATGTTCTAATGAATTCTCTGTACTTATTAATATCATTTTCATAAAACGCTTTGCTTCTTCCTTTCGAGTTTTTGTACTCTAACTTCCTGAAAGCAAGAGTTGTTGCGGCTTTTATATATGTCTTTCTTATCTTCTCATCAATCCATCCCGAGTAGTTTCTTTCTTTTGAACTTAAAATTTCAGGATGGTTTTTGGGAATCAAACCTAACTCGACTTCGCCGCTCAGTTCCTGATAAATAATTTTTCTTTCACCCATAACCGATGCGGCAAAAACAGCAATAAAAATCATTACGGTTACTATCAGAAACAGAAAGCCCAAAGGCGCAGTTGATTTGAAACTTACCATGTAATTCCACGAAAAATGAATCAGTATTGCTATTAAAAGCCCGGCTAAAGGATATATGAATTTGAATTTAGGACGCTTGAATTTTGCATAACCCAAAAATGCTCCGAATGTTGCAGTTGATACACAATGCATCACGGCGGAAAAGAGTGATCGCACAATTACAATTGCCACCCAGTTCGAAAGAGTTTGACCGTAAAGGATAAAATAAAGGAAGTTCTCTGTCATTCCGAAACCGAGCCCTATTGCACCGCCGTAAACAATACCGTCGGTTATATTATCGAACTTGCGGCTGGTTACCGTAATCAAAAGGAACATACCTTTTGTTATTTCTTCGACTACAGGCGCAGTTACAACCGTACCGAGAAATTCAAGTTGAACTTTATCCGAAATAAAAAATGAAAGGATTGTTGAAAATATTGCACCGCCGAGGAAAGCAAAAATTATTGCACCGATAGAGCCCCAAAGATAATTAAGCAGCACTAACTTGAAGGGTTCGCGCTCGTAACGGTCGAACCGCCAGATTAATATCAGGTAAACAGCCATGGGTATAAATGCTGCTAAAGCAGATGCAATAATTAACATTAAATTTTATTCAGATTACTTGAAAGAATTTGATAGATAAAAATTCAAAACGATAGGATAAATAGCAAACCGGTAAAAGAATTTTTAATTGCCCGATGATTTTTATTTCTCCCTTATCCACTGCGATATTTCCTGAAGCGTCGGTCGCTTGCCGTAAGATAGAATTCCGATTCTGAAAATTTTCGCCGCTAATTTGATTGTAATTATAGTTGACAGCAGCATAATTGCAACCGTTATTATTATTTCACTTACAGGCACATCAACAATTTTTAATTTTAAAAGCATAATAGATGGTGTTGTAAACGGTATGTAAGTCATCACTTTTAATAAAAGCGAATTAGGATTTTCGATTGCGGGCATTGCAAGTACAACCGGCATAACTAAAACCAGACTGATGTATGTGGTTATCTGCTGTGCTTCCTGCTCTGTGTTAACTATTGAACCGATGCTTACGAAGATTGTGGTGTAAAATAAAAATCCCAAAACAAAGTAAAGCAGCATCGGAAGTATTCCTTCGAAAGCTTCGGGCGGAATTACTGCGCCGCCTACAAGTGTAATACCTATCAGCGACCAAATGAATATTTGCGTTAGACCGAGAGCGCTCAAACCCAGTATTTTACCGGCGAGCAGTTCCTCCGGTTTACAGCTCGATATCAGTATTTCAATTATGCGGTTCGATTTCTCTTCAATTAAACTGCGCACAAGCATTTGTCCCGAGTAAATAACCATCATCATCAAAAGAAGAATAAAAATAAAAGCCGAGAAGAAAACAACCATAAAATTCGATTTTCCCTCTTCGCCGCTTTTCTCGATTTTTATATGTTCTATTTCAACATTGTTCTGTAATATTTTAACAAGCTCGGTGCTCATGCCTTTTGCAAGCAGCTCATTTTGCATTCTTATCTTGTTTATCTTCTCCTCGAACCGCCGCAAATCGCCAAAGCTGCCTACTTTTTCGCTTCTGAACTCAACCTTTAGGGAATCGGTTCCGCCGTTGCGAATAAGAAGGTACCCTTCTATTCCTTTGTCCAGTACATCCCTGTCGGCTTTTGCTTTAAGTTCATCTAACGGTTTATTTTTTTCTGTAAGGTTGATTAAAACGTATTGCGGTTGGTTGTTTTCAATTTTATATTCTTCGAGTTCTTTTTGAAGAGGCGTAAAGTAAACGCCCGAAGTATCAACCACACCGATTATTTTTGTACGTAAATCCTCCTTCTGCGAAAGAAGCGTTGGCAAAACGGAAAAGGCAATAATTATAAGCGGCGTTATTACAAGCGAAATTATAAACGCTTTGGTTTTAACCTTTTCAAGAAATTCCCATTTTGCTATTGTAATTATCTTCTTCATCGTTTTCAGTTATTCTCTTTTATTAAATCTATAAATATCTGGTTTAATGTCGGTTCGATTACCGAGAAATGATAAACATCAATTTTACTTACAATCTTCTTTAAAAATTGTGCGGGGTCGGTATCGTCTCTTAGTTTTATTTCCGCATAGTTATTATAAGTATCGCAGGTTTCAACTTCGGGCAGCGATTTAATAAACGATGCATCGCCGTTGTACTCTAATTTTATATGTCTCGTCCCGAATTCTTTTTTAATATCGGCAAGCTTACCGCTTTTAACTTCTTTGCCGTTATCGATCAGAAAAATTTCGGAGCATAACTTTTCCGCAGTATCCATTTGGTGAGTTGAAAGCATTATTATCTTTCCTTCGGACCTGAAGGAGAAAATCAAATCTTTTATTTCCTGTTGGTTGATTGGATCAAATCCTGCAAACGGTTCATCGAATATCATAAGCTGAGGATTATGAATTATGGAAGTGATGAACTGAATTTTTTGCTGGTTGCCTTTTGAAAGCTCTTCCAATTTCTTGTTTTTATGCTGATATATATTAAGCTGCTTCAGCCATCTGTCTGCTTCCTTTGCAGCTTCGTCCCTCCGCATATTTTTCAGCTCGGCAAAATAGAGTATAATATCTATAACTTTACTTTTCCTGTAAAGTCCGCGTTCTTCGGGCAGGTAACCTATTATATTAAAGAACTCATCGGTAATAGGATTGCCGTTAAAAAGAATTTTTCCGGACGTGGGTTTTATTATATTTAGGATGGTTCTTATTGTAGTAGTTTTGCCGGCGCCGTTAGGACCCAGCAATCCGAATATCGCACCCGGCTTAACGGTAAATGAGATATTATTTACCGCCGTGACATTATTGAATTCTTTGACTAAATTTTCGACTACGAGCATTAAATTTTCTTTTTCAGTTTTTGATTTTAGGCATCCGCAAAAATAAGCAATAATAATTAATACTGATAAATTTTTAAATGAACGGTTAATATCGGTTATAAAGCGGAAAGAAAAAAATAAATGCTGGTGTAAGTTATTTATTTACAACAAGTTAAGCTGTGGTCATATAGTGCGGTATTGTTTGACTGTTGGCAAAAGTATCAATATATTTGAAGTCATTTTTTTATAAAATTTTGCATCCCCGATGAAAATTAAGATAGCTGGGCTTGAAAACGGCAAGCACATTTATGATTTTGAAAATAAAATTTCCAGTCTCGATTTGGAAGAACCTTTTACGGGAAAATATCGGACTGAGGTTGTTCTTAACAAGTTTGAAGATCAGATAATTTTAGAAGCAACCACACGAATTAATGCAAACTTCGTGTGCGACAGGTGCGGAAAGGATTACTCGAGCATTGTTGTAAGCCGCTATAAAATGGTTTACCTGCTGCGGAGTAACATATACGATGATGATTCGCTTGAAGTAA
>JAJRSV010000170.1 GCA_024278655.1 Bacteroidota bacterium
AAAGTTCGAAGTTCCCGTTTTTTGAATTTGCTTCCTTTCGGAAGAAATGAGTTTTACTTTAAGTTCCTTCGCAATGCTTAAAGCAATATCGCTTTGAATTTCGAAAATGTCTTTTAGTTCGCGGTCGTACTCCTGAGTCCATATCGGTTCCTGCGTTTGTACATCCACCAACTGAACGTTAATTCGTGTTTTATCGTTTGCCCTTCTCACACTTCCTTCCAAAACCGTACTTACGTTTAAATCTTTACCGATTTGTACGATATCGGTTTGTGAATTTTTATACTTCATAACCGAAGTTCTTGCAATTACATTTAACCCGCTTATTTTTGCAAGCTGCGAAATTAATTCTTCGGTCATTCCATCTGTAAAGTAATCATCTTCCGTATTACTGCTGATGTTCAGCAAAGGCAGCACGGCAATTCTGTTATTTCTTTCCCTCACTCCGGTGCTTTGCGAAGTGTTACTCCTGAATAATAAAACGGCTAATACAACTATTATTATAGCGGCAGTTAAGACGCCAATTTTTTTCAATGCCGGATTATACGAAGAGGTGATTTTATGTTTCTTCTTTTTTTCTTCCCATGGCAAATCGATGGAATAAACATTAATCGGAGATTTGATGTTCTTTAAGTTTTTTTTACCGAGTTTGCTCAGCGGCAATTCAATCTTGTTCTCTATCTGGCGGTAAACATCTTCCGATAAGCAAATGCCGCCGGGAGGTGAAAGCGGTTCCAACCTTGCCGCAATGTTAACACCGTCTCCGTGAACGTGCTTACCCATGTGAACAACGTCGCCCACATGCAAACCTATGCGAATAGAAATCTGCCGTTCGGATTCTGCATTCGTGTTACGTTCGTGCAATGTTTTTTGAATTTCAATTGCGCACCGTGCCGCTTCCAATGCGCTGTTGAATTCTACAAAAAAAGCATCGCCTATCGTTTCAATTTCGGTGCCTCTGTGCTTTTCGAATATTGGTCGGAGAATGTCGCGGTGCTCCTGCAAAAGTTCCAGCGCCAGCGATTCATTCTTCTGAACCATTGCGCTGTAGCCAACCATATCGGTGAACATTATTGCCGATAGGCGGCGGTATTCGTTTTTTTCTTCTGACATTACATTATTTGAAGTTATAATTAACTACATCAATGTCTAACAAAAATGTAATATTGGTTTATTATAAAAATAAAAAAAAACGGGTAGAGTACTCACCCGCGTGAGAGTTACTTAATCAATAACAATTTTAGGCGGCGATTCTCCTTTGGCAAACTCACCGTTTGCAGTACAAAACACAGCATATTCATAAATTCCGGAAAGAGCATCGCTTCTTACTTTTAATTTTAGCTTTTTACCGTCTTTAAGAAATTTTGTATAGCCGTCCTTTAAACTATCGGCGGCAGCCGTCGGATTAAACAACTTGCCCGGAAACTGAAAGTAAACATCCGTGCCTTCGGCGGTCCACACTATGATATCTTTCTTTTTTACTCTTATCTTTGTTTTCGAATAATCGGATGCATCCACAACTTTCCATGTTCCGTCAATCTTTATGATTTTTAAATTATATACGTTAGCCGGCGGATTAACCGGGACTAAAAAAAATCCTGCTATAAAAAACATCGTTATAATGCTTATTGTAGAGAAGATTAGCTTGCTTTTCATTACTGGCTCCTGTTATGTTAATTGATGAGATATCTAACTAAGTGTTCAACTTAATATGAAACTATTAATGCGCAATTATTTTCTTGTAACGACCATCGGCTATTAATTCTTTCAGTTCGGGCTGGCTTTCAATTTCCGACCTTGAGTAACCATTCTTAAGAGCCCTTTCAATCCAGAGTAGAGCATTTTCCCTGTCGCCTATCAGCTCGTATGACGTGCTGTTTCTGTACATTATCTGAACGTCTTTAGGCGCCAGGGCAAATGATTTTTCAATATTGATTAATGCATTATCTTTATCTCCAACCGAAGCATAGAATCCTGCAAGACTTGAAATGACGCCTACGTCATTAGGATTAATATTTAGTTGTTCTTCAGCCAGAGTAATTGCACGCCGGTACTTTTCGTTGGCTTTGTTGCGTTTGCCCGGTATCCAAAAATATGCAGCAGCCAGATTCCCCCAGGCGATATAACTTTTATCATTTAATTCTACCGACATTTCGTACATACGTGCCGCATCTTTGTATTTGCCCTCGATGTAATATAAGGTTCCGAGGTTAGTGGCAACACGGTATGATTTTTTAAGCGAGAGTGCTTTCTCGTACGTTTTGCGTGCTTCGGTTAAATTTTCCATCATGTAATACATTGCGGCTAATTTATTATAACCCTGGTAATTATCCGGAATCAATTCTATAACATGACGAAATTGAACGGCAGCTTTTTCATAATTAGCTCTTTTGTAGTAGAATAAACCAAGCTCGTTATAACCTGCCCAGTAATCCGGTTTTAACTTAATGGCACGCTTATAGATTTGTTCGGCTTCATCTATTCTTCCCAATGAAAGATAAGCTTTTCCCAATCCCCGGTATGCATCGGCATTGTTAGGATCGATATTCAATGCATTATTAAAATCGGTAACTGCTTCATCATATTTACCGGTTCCAAAATGAATTAATCCGAGAGTAATATTTACGGAAGCAAGATTACCGTTAAGTTCAAAAGCTTTTTTGCTCATAAGTATTGCCTCTTCCACATAATTATCATCACTTGCCGATCTGTACTTTTTCCATAGCGCTTCTCCCAGTCCCGCATAAGCAAGGGCGTAAGAGCTATCGTGCAAAATAGCTTTGCGGAAAAACTCGATTGCCGAATTAATGTTTTCAATATTTTCGTAACGAAATAATTTCCCGCGTCCCTGAAGGTAAAATGAATATGCTTCGGCATTATCAGTTTCGCCTTCTTCAAGTATGTCTTTAAATCTCGGATTTAATTCGAGGTTAAGCATCGACATTAGTTTTATCACGGCTTTATCCTGTAACGATGAAATATCTTTTTCCTCCACATCAATAACCGATGAGTTCAACTGGCGCAGGTTTGTAGCATCAACAAGGTTTAATGTAACACGAATCATATCTCCCACCATTTGAAAGCTGCCCGTTACAACCAGATTCACCCCGAATAATTTATTTGCTTCACTCGGACTGTTAATATCATTTTTTTGAACTTCGCTTGAAGGAACCACCCAAAGCGACGTGTGAAACTGTTCCAACTGTGTTAGTTTGCTTGTTACCGTTTCAACAATACCGTCGCATAAAGACTGCCTAGTGGAATCCCCGCTTAAATTCCTTAACGGAAGAACGAGAAGATGCTGTTCATCCGGCGTGGAATTCCACCCTGCTAAATCTTTTATTTTCTCCCAGCCGGCAGGCAACAGAAATGAGAAAACAATAATCGTAAGAATGATTCCCGCGACCACTGTAATTTTTTTTGATACGGGTTTTTTATTTACCGGTTTTTCATTGTTTGTCTCTACACTACTAAGTCCATAATCGGGATTGAGTTGGAAAGTTTCCAATTCCTGCAGCAGCTCTTTAACCGTTTGAAAGCGGTCGGCAGGATCCTTCTGCAAGCATTTGTTTACTATTCGAACGAGTGTTGAGGGACAGTTATTCATGTATTCGGTTATAGAAACCGGCTCTTCATTAAGTATCGAATAGATAACCGCTTGTTCATAATCACTTTCGAACGGAAGCTTTCCGGTTATCATTTGGTACATAACTACTCCCAAAGACCAGATATCGCTTTGATGATTTACTTCTGTACCTTTTGCCTGTTCGGGAGACATGTATGATGTGGTTCCTATTGTGGTACCGATTTTTGTAACGCCCGGATCGTTCAATGTTTTTGCCAAACCGAAATCGAGTATTTTTACTTCATCACGATTGGTTATCATTATGTTTGCCGGTTTAATATCGCGATGAGTTATTCCGGCTTCGTGAGCTCTTTCCAATCCTTTTGCTATTTGAATAGTGTATTGCACAGCATCTTCAATTTCAAGCGGACCGTCTTCTAATTTTTTCTTTAATGTTTCCCCGTCATAACACGCCATAGCAATGAACAACTGATCATTACCGGTTTTATCAATTTCGTAAATAGTGCAGATGTTAGGATGATCGAAAGAGGAAGCTGCTTTTGCTTCCGAAATAAAGCGTTGTTCAGCTTCATCATCCAAATGAAGGTGAGGCGGTAAAAACTTTAGCGCAACCGTGCGGTCGAGTTTGGTATCTTCGGCTTTATAGACAACACCCATTCCGCCTCCGCCTAATTTCTCCAATATTTTATAATGTGATATGGTTTTGCCGATCATAACAGTCCCCCCGGTTTTTTCAAGCTACGGCGGACAGGTCCGCCTCCGCCTAACTTTTCTAATATTTTGTAATGTGATATGGTCTTGCCGATCATATTTATTCTCTTTTAATAATCATTAAAGTTATATCATCGGATTGCGGAGTTGTTCCTGAATGTTCTTTTACGGCAGTAACTATTTTCTCGATTAGTAAATCCGGCTGTGTGTTTTTATTATTTTTTATAATATCAATTAATTTCTCTTCACTGAATTCCCGATGATCTTTGTTCATGGCTTCTGTAATTCCGTCTGAAAATAAAATAAGCAAATCTCCGGGGTTCATATTTATTTCTCCCTGCTCGTATTCCGCACCGGGAAAAGCCCCGAGCAATATTCCACCTGTTTTCAAATTTTTCAATTCACTTTCTGCAAAATGAAACGGCGGATCGTGACCGGCATTGCTGTAATATATTCCGGTTGAGCCGGTATTCAGTACTCCTAAAAACAGAGTAACAAACTTTGTGGCTTCGGTACTTTCACAAAGCAGGTTGTTCGAGTTCACAAGAGTATCGGTGCAGGAGCAGCCGTTTAATATTTGTCCCCGCAATGATGCCTGTATGTTTGCCATAAGCATCGCTGCAGGCATTCCTTTGCCGGTTACATCGCCTATGCAAAACGCAAAACGATTATCATCTATTTTTATAATATCATAATAATCACCGCTGACTTCTTTAGCGGAAATTGTACTTGCAGCGATAGAGTAACCGGGAATATCGGGTATTTCTTTCGGAAGAAGGTTTCTCTGGGTTTCTTTTGCCACCCGCATTTCTTCCTGCATCATTCTCAAATTCCGTTCTTCTTCAAGCAGTCGTGCATTTTCTATTATCTGCGATGACTGCGAAGCAATAATCGATAACAACCTTTGATCGTTTGATGTAAAATCATCATCATTAGTTTTGTTGAAGACGGTCAATATGCCAATCATTTTATTCTTTACGCGTAAGGGAACACTAAGGAAAGATCTGATGGGGTTATCGGGTTCTATCATATTTTTAAAACGTTCATCTTCCGATAAGTTATTCACAAGCAGCGGTGATTGATTTCTCAGCATCCAGCCGGTAAGTTGTGTGTCGAAACGGTAGGGAAGTATATTTAAACCGCTGTCCTGTTCACGGATCATTGTGTGCAAAGGTTTATTCTTATCTTTTTCGTCTATGAGCATAATAGCTCCCTGTTCAACCCTCAAATGCTTTACACATTTTTTCACTATCAAATCCACAATTTGTTCAACAGGTTGGGTTGAGTTTATAGTGGTCGCAATATCATTTAAAACCGATAACTCGCTAAGAGCCGAACGTAACCGTTTGTTCTCTTCGAGTAAATCATCCTGTTTCTTTAAATTCTTCTTAATCATTGTTATAACACACAGCTGTTGATAGTCATTCCGAATAGATATATTTGTGGCGATGGGAGTATATAAATATTCAGATAAGTGTAGAGAATTATTTTTTAATATAACCAAAAATTACTTTGCAACACAATGAAATTATCCGCTTTTTATGGATTATATCTTCAAACCTGTCGGTATACTTACATTTTGCGGGATATTCTTAAAATTAGCTGAGCGAACTTCAGTTCGTTTTTTTTGAATGAAGCAGCGAATTGAAAGTCGCGCTGCAATTTCCGTCAGACCTGCAATCCCTTCGGCACAATCACTTTCTCTGCTAAATCGAACAGCCATTGAACAAGCAATGCAAGCAGTGCAGCTGGAACCGCACCTTCTAAAATCAACGGGACGTTGTCTAATCTTATTCCGGTAAGTATCGGCTGACCGTAACCGCCTGCACCAATTAAGGCGCCGAGTGTTGCAGTGCCAACGTTTATAACAGCAGATGTTTTTATACCAGCAAGTATCGATCTGGAAGCGAGCGGGAGTTCAATCTTTCTTAATATTGCGGATGATGATAAACCGAGAACGATTGCAGATTCTTTAATGCTTAACGGAATGTCCTCAAGTCCGGAGTGAGTGTTTCTTACGATGGGAAGAAGACTGTAAAGAAAGAGTGCGCATATTGCAGGACCCGAACCGATACCTAACAACGGAATCATAAACACGAGCAGTGCAAGTGAAGGTATCGTTTGAATTATTCCCGTTACCCCGAGTATAACTTTTCCGAGTTTTTTGTTTTTGTAAGAAAAGATACCGAGCGGAATGGAAACCAGAATTGCTGCCGATAAAGAAATCAACACAAGAAACAAATGCTCTTTTGTGTTGTGCCATAAACGGCTTAAGAAAGTGGCTTCCGTGTAGTTAGTTTCAATTAAGAATTTTTCTTTGATAAATTCTGCGGCAACTTCCTCTTCGCTTCTGCCTTTTATTTTTACATCCGAATTCATTTTTATCATCAGAGATTCCGGAATTGTATTAACTAATTTTTGCAATGCTTTAACAACCTGTGGGAATCGATTCTCTAAATCTTTCCTGTAAAGAAGAACCGCCTGGTAATCTGTAAAGTAATGCAGGTCATCTTTTAATACTTTAAGATTGTAGTAACTTATTTCAGCATCTGTCGAGTAAAGATCGATTGCATCTATTGAGCCGGCTTCAAGTCCGCGGTATGCAAGGTCGTGGTCTAATCCGTTTACATTTGTTTGCGGCAGGTTGTAAAACTTCTCCAGTCCGTGCCAGCCGTCTCTTCTGTCCATAAATTCATTTGTAAAACCGAGTTTTAATTCCGGGTACTTACGCAAGTCGGATATCTTTTCTATGCCGAGCTTTGCCGCATCCTCTTTTTTCATTCCGATTGCATAAGTGTTGTTAAAGCCGAGCGGATAGATTACACCTATTCCATGCTGTGCAAGTTTTTCTTTCAGGTTATCGTTAATAATATTTTCACCGGCAAGTATCTCTTCGGTGATGGTTCCGGTGTAATCGGGGTAAACATCTATATCACCCTTCAGCAGCGCGTTCCACAAAATTCTTGTGCCGCCCAATTCTTTTATGTGAACGGCATTTACATTTTGTGTACGTATAAGTTGAGTTGCAAGCTCACCGAGTATTACATTTTCTGTAAACTTTTTGGAACCGATTTTAACAGGTTCACCTGATTGCGCTAAAGATATCGTTGCAATAAAAACAAACAACAGCAACAAGCACACAAATATTTTTTTGTTAGCTGATTTCAATAGTGCTTCTCTGCGATTTTATAAATTTTGTTACAAACGGTTCGGCAGGATTGTTTATGAAATCGGTTATTGTTCCTTCCTGTATTAAGCTGCCTTCTTTCATCAGAATAATTTTATCGCCGAAGAAAACCGCTTCATTTAAATCGTGGGTAACTAACAGAACAGTTTTTTGCAGTTTACCGAAAATCTCTTTCAGGTCTGTCTGCAAATCATATCTTATTAGCGGGTCGAGTGCGCCTAACGGTTCATCAAGCAGGAGAAATTCGGGATTGAGCATGAGCGCCCGCATTAAGCTTACGCGCTGTTTCTGTCCGCCCGAAAGCTCGGCAGGATAATTCGATAGTTTATCTTCGGGGAATTTTGTAAGTGATGTTAATTCGGAAATTCTTTCTTCGATTATCTTCTCATCTGTTCCGGTATATTTTGCCATCAAAGTAATATTATCTTTAGCAGTTAAATGAGGAAACAATCCGCCGTCCTGAATTACGTATCCTATTTTTCTTCTGATGTCGTTAATGTTCTGCTGTGTAAGAGCTGTTCCGTCGAACTCAACTGTTCCTTCATCGGGATTTGTTAAGCCGGTTATTATTCTGATTAATGTAGATTTACCGCATCCGCTTGGACCGATGAGCACTGTAGTTTTTCCTTCCTGAAAAGAATAAGAAAAGTTACTAACGGCTTTAGATGAATTGAATGATTTGGAAATATTTTCTAATATAACAGACATCGGACGGATAGGTTTAGTTTATTTACTTTCCCCCCTTAATTTTAATGCGGCAAGCGAATTAGCAGC
>JAJRSV010000171.1 GCA_024278655.1 Bacteroidota bacterium
AAACAAGGTGCCTCGATTGCAAATGTTCCACAGGATTTAACGTTCGCAATTGAAGAATCGTTTTTTTACGTTGGTGACGATACAACCGTAAGGGAGTTTGTTACGCTTCACAGGGGAACGAAAGAAACCGGTTTTTCGCGGGTCGGAAAAAATTGTTTGCTTATGGCTTATGCCCATGTTGCACACGATGTGGTAATGGGCGATAACTGTATCATTGCAAATTCAGTTCAGATAGCAGGACACGTTACCATTGAAGATTATGTAATTATAGGCGGAGGAACACCGGTTCACCAGTTTTGTAAAGTCGGGCAGCACTCGATGACGGGAGGCGCTTTCAGAATTGTAAAAGATGTTCCGCCTTACGTGGTTGCGGGCGGCGAGCCGCTTAAATTCAGCGGCTTGAATGTAATCGGTTTGCGTCGCAGAGGTTTCTCGAATGATGAGATAATGACGTTAAAGGAAGTTTACCGTTTAATTTACGATTCCGGTTTAAACGTTTCGCAGGCAATAGAAAAAATTAAAGTTGAGTTTGAAGGTCATGAACTTGTGAATAATGTTATCCGTTTTGTTGAGCAAAGTGAAAGAGGAATAATAGGAAGATGAATTGGAAATTTCTGAACACCGGTTTCAGTTCCGGAAAGTTCAATATGGAATTCGACCGTATGCTTGCCGCTAAAGTTAAGCCGGGTGAAGCTTACCTTCGTCTTTACCGCTGGAAACCTTATTGCATTTCGTTGGGTGCAAACCAGTCCGAAGATTCATTACTGACAGAGAAAATTAAAAGCGACGGAATTGATGTTGTTAAACGTCCCACCGGCGGAAGAGCAATTCTGCATTCCGAAGAATTAACCTACTCGTTCGTCTGCAATTCCGAAGGGAATATTTCAGCGAAAGATTTATACAGGGAAATTAATCTTGCTCTTAAAAAAGGACTCGCCTTTTACAACAACAAGCTAAATGCGCTTCAGCTTGAACATAAACAACCGGACTTCCCGGAGTTCTACAAACAGGAAAAAGGTGTGGTTTGTTTTGCCGTTGCCGCAAAGGATGAAATAAACTACAACGATAAAAAACTTGTGGGAAGTGCACAGCGGAGAATCGGAAGTTCGCTGCTTCAGCATGGTTCAATTTTATGCGGTGATTATCATCAAAAAATTGTCGATTATTTAAACCTGCCACAGGAATCTTTATTGAAAATAAAAGATGAAGTAGAACGGACTACTATTTCACTCGGTGAAATTTTGAATGAGGAGATTGATTACAATAAGCTTGAGGACGCAATTAAGTATGGATTTGAAAATCATTTTAATATTAATTTTGATGTTGAACCGTTGGAAGTTTCGTTAAACGGAACAGAAAGTATGAGAGTATAATGAGCATCGAAAAAGAAATAAAACGCGTAACAACCAAAGCACTGTATAAGTTAAAACAGAAGGGCGTTAAAATAACCGCACTAACCGCTTACGATTTTATCACGGCAAAACTTTTAGATGCAGCCGGAATCGATTTGCTGTTGGTAGGCGATTCGTTAAGCAACGTTTTCCAGGGCAACGAAACAACATTACCCGTTACAATGGACGAAATGATTTATCACACAAAAGCCGTTGCCAAAGGGGTAAGACGTGCGATGATTGTTGTTGACATGCCGTTTATGTCTTACCAGCTTAATGTTGATGAAGCTTTCAGAAACGCCGGACGTATAATGAAAGAAACCCCTGCCGGCGCGGTTAAGCTTGAAGGCGGAAAACGTGTTGCGGAAACAATAAGAAAAATAACCGAGTACGGAATACCTGTAATGGGTCACATCGGTTTGATGCCGCAGAGCATTCATCAGTACGGAGGTTACCGCGAGCGCGGCAGAACCGATGAGGAAGCCGAAGAAATTTTAAACGATGCTAAAGTTGTTGAAGAAGCCGGTGCTTTTGCTCTTGTGCTCGAAAAGATTCCCGCTGAACTTGCAAAAAAAGTAACCGAGTCGGTTAAGATTCCTACTATCGGTATTGGCGCAGGCGTTCATTGCGACGGACAGATATTAGTGACGCCCGATATGTTGGGATTGAACACTGACTTTCATCCGAGGTTCGTAAGATATTACGCAACATTAGCCGAAGAGATAAGTAAAGCGGTTAAATCGTATATCGATGACGTTCGCAAAAGCGAATTCCCTTCTGAAAAAGAAAGCTACTAAATTTATAGCAGCATGAAATTAAAATTATTTTTACTCCTTTTCCTTTTTTTTATTCCCGGTTTATTCGGACAGGTGGAGTATGAAACCTTTTTGGAAGGTGCCACGGTTACGTCGGTTGCCGAAGAAGAAGGTTACCTTTGGGTTGCTACATACGGACAGGGAATTTACCGTTATTCATTCGAAGAGGATAAATGGATAAACTTTTCTACTAAAAGCGGCAATCTCGATACCGATCTCTTCTATGCAATTGAAGTGAATAAAGATTACGTTTGGGCTGGTGCAACCGAAGGGCTGTTCATCTACAATAAGAAAAGGCAGAAGTGGAGCAAGCGGAAGTTTGCACAGGGCGGACAGTTTGGCAACTGGATACGGACTCTTAAATACGATCCGCAGCAAAACGTTTTATGGATTGGGCGTTTCCGCAACGTTACACGGCTTGATGTTAGAAGAAGAAGATATGTAGATATAAACAGGCAGCAGGGTAAAGATCAAAAATCGAATAATATAAAAGCTATTGCGTTCGACGGTGACTCGCTTGTTTGGTTCGGAACCGAATCGGGTGTGCACGTTTACGATAAAAGAAAAAAGTATAACGATAAATCTGCCTGGAAATATTTTACCAACAAGAAGCGCGGTTTTAAAGAAGAAGGTAAAACCGTTTCTATCTCTTCCATATTATTTGAAGGCAATCGTATATGGTTTGGCACCGATGAGTTTACTTCAACAAAAGATCCGAGCTTTAACATTGGAGGCATTTACATCTTCGACCGCCGGCTTGATTGGCAGAAGATATCGAAAATAAACGGACTTGCAGACAACGGTATTTACGCTTTGGCACGTACCGGTAATTACATTTGGGCGGGGGTTTATTCGTTCGATAAAGAGCGTAACACCGAACGCGGAAGAGGGCTTTATCTGATTAACAGGAACACTCTTAAAGTACGCGAAGTCGATCTTAACAGCTTGAAAGTTAAAACTTCTTCATTCCTTACTTTTTACTTCGACGGTATAAATATGTGGATAGGTACCAGCGACGGACTTTTGAAAATAAAAGTCTTCAACCCGTTAGCAAAGCTTCCGAAGAATGACCGCCGGGTAAACGGTTAATATACATCTCAATCGACTAATTAAGTGAACCCAAATTTTCCGGGAAAATTTTCTCCCGTTTTTTATAATGAGCTCTCCTTTACTTATTACTTATTTTTTCTTAATTTTTAATTACATCAGTAATATTACGGGGTGGATTTATGATTAGGCAAATATTTTTGCGCTCACTTTTTTTTACACTAACCTTTGTTGTTACTGCATTCGGACAGGTAGATGACTTTATCCATTTGCCGGTTAACTATCCGTCGTCTCAAATTGTCGAATCTTATCCCATCGTTATCAACGAATCGAAGTTTTTAATCGCTTATGTAAACGATTCGTATGATACCATATTTGCAACAATAAGTGAAGACAAGGGTACCAGTTGGAGTGAACCGAATATTGTTGCAATTACTTCACTCGTCAGTAATATCCAAAACTCTATTTACTTAACGGGACTAAAAACCGCAACGGGAAGAATTATTATTGCATGGAGTATACTCGAAGAAGCGATGTATATTACTTATTCCGATAATGACGGACTAAGTTTTTCAGAACCCATAAGAATTTTAGGAGGCGGTCCTTCGCCGAGTTATAAAAACAACTCGGACTTTTTAAATCTAACACAACTTGCCGACGGGAGAATTATTCTTTCTTTTAATGCAAAGTTGCGATCATACCAACCTTATTATAAAATCAGTACCGATGACGGTGCAACATGGAGTGAAGAAGCTATTGAATTTCCTAAGGTTCAGGCAAACACCCCAATGCAAAACTTAAAAATAGTTTCAACCGGTGGTAATAATTTATTGGCGACTGCGCAACTATATCAATTCGGAACCATAAAACGTTATCATATCGTTACGAAAAAAAGTACCGATAACGGCTTAACCTGGTCAGATACTTCACTTGTGTTAACTACATACGATGCGGGTATGCCCTTGCCCGAAACCGTTGTGCAAAGCGACGGAACAATCATTCTCTTTTATCAGAAGGCAGATGATTATTTCCCCGACTATTCAATGCAAAATACAAACATCTATTATGTAACTAGCACCAACGATGGCAATAGCTGGAGTGAAGAAAACCAATTTACCCGTTACGTTGGCGATGATAAAAACATTAAAGTTAATTCTTTATCCGGTATTACGCTGTACAGTTTTTCAACGCAAAGGTTCACGAATACGTACCAGGTTGGTTACGGTATCTGGGGAGAAAACGCCGAACTTTCTACACCGCCTTTTTTATTAAGAGCCGGCATTCCATACGGAGGAGTTGATATGGAAAACAGGCATTTCATTATACAGGCAAGAGTAATTGATGACGGGCAGGTGCAATCGGTTCAGGTTGATTTCCCGGATGTATCAATTTCCGGAGAATTATTTGATGACGGTCAGCATAATGATGAAGCAGCTAACGACAGTATTTACGGTAATACTTTTCCGTTAACTTCCGATGTTTTGACTAAAACCTCTGAGGTTGCAGTTAATAACGTAAAGATATCTTTTGATTACCGGGGGCGAATCGGACTATTTTCTGTATTTGATACTTTGAATACAAATTACACTGCATCCGATGTTGAAGGTTATAGAATTGATTACACTACAAGCACAGCTATAGGTGTACGTGGAGCAGGTGGAAGTTTTGACAATATAACTTTTTTATTCTCCGCCGGCTTTATGCTATCCGGTTATAACGGGCAGCAGCTTTGGGCTAACGGAGTGGCTCCTTCTACATTAACAGAGGATTATTTACCGGGGAGGTGGGGAGATAGTCCGTACTCACCTTCAAATCGTATTTATACCGTTTACAGCAGCGACCCTCCTTTCGGATCCTCGTGGCTGAATTGGAAAGATGCAGTTGAAAACGGCGCTGACTTTTACGATGGAGATAATGACGGTATTTATAACCCTGTTGATAAAAACCGGAATGGAACCTGGGACCCGAATGAAGATATGCCTGCACTAATTGGCGATGTTACTTCGTGGTTTGTTTACAACGATGCTCTTCCGGATTCATTAAGACGATGGAATATTGAGCCGCAGGGAATTGAAGTTCAGCAAATGTTTTTTGCTTCTTCCAATCCCGAATTGCAAAACATTGTGTTCATTAAATACTCAATTAAAAATACCGGTGCTGTTGCCGATGTTCTTGATTCGGTTTACTTTTCGTTTTGGGCTGACCCGGATATAGGTGATTATACAGACGATATTGCAGCAAGCGACACACTGCTGAATTCCTGCTTTACTTACAATGATTCTACTGATTTTTACTACGGCGATACTCCACCTGCAGTTTTCAGAACTTTATTGCAGGGACCGGTTGTTAGCACAAGCAATCAGCAGGATACTGCGTTCATAAAATACGGAGAGCTTTTAGGTGAACAGGTTATTACTTCGGCTAAGAATCTTCCCTTAACTACTTACGTTTATCATGTAGGCGGCGACCCCGATTTAAATGATCCGAGCAATGCACAGGAAGAGCGAAATTACCAATTAGGATTGATTCGAACCGGACAGATTGTTGATCCGTGTACATTTATGTACGGTGAGGTTAGAGGTGGTGTAGATTGTTCCGAGGTAAATCCGTTTATCTGGTTCTCAGGCGATCCCGTTACACAAACCGGATGGATCAATACTACACGGGTAGATTTGAGAGACCAGTTAACAACAGGAGCATTTAAACTCGAAAAAGATAAACCGGTAGAAATAATCGGTGCCTTTATTGTCGGCAGGGGAAATGACAATATAAATTCAATTATTGTTGGAAGGGATATTGTTCGAAGAGCTATTCGGGAATATAAGAACAACTTTGCTTCGATGACTTACACACCGCCGCCGCCTCTTCCTGTTACCGATTATAAACTTTATCAGAATTATCCCAACCCGTTTAACCCGAAAACCACGATAAGGTTTGAGATTCCGCGTGACGGACTTGTAACTATAAAGGTTTATGATATTTTAGGACAGCAGGTTGCCGTGTTGTTAAATGAGTTTAAAACCGAAGGCAGATATGAAGTGGAGTTCGATACGGGCGGAAATATAGCAAGCGGTGTTTACATCTACAGAATGGATGTGAATGAGTTTTCGGAAAGTAAAAAGATGATAGTTTTAAAATAATTTTCTGTCAGGAGTTAAAATGAAAAGGATTATAATTCCTTTAATAATTTTCTGTTCATTAACTCAATTAAAAGGGCAAATTACTGACATAACGCTTTTACCTGTCGGGAATGCTTTGGATACACTAATCGAAGCTGCACCACTAACGATGAGCGGGAACAAAGTTATAGTTTTCTACAGCAGCCAAAACCTCGATTCAATCCTGGCAGTTAAAAGCAACGATGGCGGCATAACCTGGAACTCTCCTTTTCTTGTACAGAATGTTACATTACAGAAAAACCAACCGAAGTTATTCTTAAGCACATTACAATCAGCAACAGGCAGAATATTCTTGATGTGGTCTGTGTACCAGGAAGGAATGTATCTCATTTATTCGGATGATGAGGGTAACAATTGGTCATCGCCGCAACTGATTCTGGGTGTGCCTGGTCCGCCCCCATCAGTAGAAAAGAATATTGGAACAATAAATCTTAAACAGTTCGATGACGGAAGAATAATCCTTTCATTTAATACCAATAATAACAGAATTATTGCATATAGGGTTTCGATTGACGATGGTGTAACCTGGAGCGACCCTGTTGAATTGGGAAGAACAATTTTCAAATTAAGCGATTTGAACATTGTAAAAAAAACGAACGGTAATTGGATTGCATTTTTTAGTATGGCTAGTGACTTTTTAAATACCGGCATTTATAAAATGATAAGTTATGATGATGGTATAACCTGGCAGGATACAACATTGATTATCGATTCTTTGCAAAAAGAAATTTCTCCGAAAGTGGTTGAACGAACCGACGGTTCGCTGCTATTGGTTTATGAGAGGGAAAATGAAACACCTGTCGAAGATTTTAAGCAGCACGATATTTATTATATGATTAGTACTGATTTCGGAGACACCTGGCAGCCGGAAGTTCGGTTTACAAAATACATTGGTGACGATATAAACATAAGCATTTCACATTACGATGGAAAAACATTTATAACTTTTTCAACCTTCAGATTTAATAACTTTAACAGATTGAGTTATGCTATTCTTGAAGAAACCGTGGAACAATTTACACCGCCGTTAATTTACTCAACTCGGTTTGTATGGTCTCAGGATAAAAATCCTTTCCCCGATGTCTTCCAGGCAACAGTAATTGATGATGAAACTATTGCATCCGTCGAAGTTGAAATTCCGGAACAACAAATTACTAAGGCATTATTTGATGACGGGATGCATAACGATGGTGAGGCGAATGATAATATTTGGGGTAACACGATTGAATTAAAACCTCCGCGTAACAATGATTGGTATGCGGTGAATGTGAATAAAATTTATTTGCCGATTGATAACCGCGGAAGTCTTGCCAGAGTATTGCCCGAATTTAATTTAACTGCAATTACTAATGCTCAAGATGTTAATGATAATTCTAATTCGATAACAGAGAATAAATCAACTTATGTCTATTCTTCGGGACTGTTTGATAATGAATCTTTTTTATATGCGGGTGGATTTTTTCTTTCCGGTTACAATAACGGAGAACTTTGGGCAAACGGTGTTGCCGGTTCGGCTTTAGTATTCGATTATCTACCCGGTAAATCGGGGCAAAGTTCCGGCAGCGGCAGCGGGATAATTTATGTTGTTAAAAGAGATGACCCTCCCTTTGGTCAGTCATGGTTGGACTGGATTGATGCGGTTAATAACGGTGCCGATTTTTACGACGGGGACGGGGACGGAATTTATAACCCCGTAGACAAAAATAAAAACGGCACCTGGGACCCGAACGAAGATATGCCCTTTTTACTTGGTGATGAAACTACCTGGTGCGTTTTCAATGATGGCGTCCCTTCGGAAGATAGAAGATATGAAAATGTTGAACCGTTAGGAATTGAGGTTCAGCAGACCACCTTTGCTACCGGTAATCCCGATTTGCAGAATGTTATCTTTATTAAATATAAAATCACCAACACTGGCACTGTGTCCGATCTGCTCGATTCGGTTTTCTTTAGTGTTTGGGATGATGTTGATCTTGGTCAGTATAATGATGATTTGGGAGGAATAGATACATTATTGGATGCATCCTATACTTATAATGACGGTGAAGATGGTAATTACGGTGCAAATCCGCCTGCCGTCTTTTCTGCTTTGCTTCAGGGTCCTGTTGCTCAAACCGGTAATAATAATGATACTGCATACATAAAACAGGGTCAATTAGTTGGCGAACAGGTTATTGAAGGAGCAAAAAATCTGCCGTATTTCTCGTTCACAAATTATTTTAAATCTACTCCTAACTGGAGTGAACCGAATGATGAGTTTCAGGTTCGAAACTATGTGTTTGGAAAAGGTAAAAACGGTGAGCCATACAGTCCGTGCGATACAGTTTACGGCAAAGTTCTCGGCGGAATAGATTGCAATGAGATAAATCCATTGTATTGGTTCTCGGGAGACCCTGTATCACAAACCGGATGGCTGAGAAAATTCGGCTTGGACGACAGAAAATTTACAAGCGTAGGTCCTTTTGATTTGATTAAAAACAAACCGGTTGAAATAATAATTGCATTAGTTATCGGAAGAGGAACCGATGCACTTAACTCTATTACAGTTGGAAGGGAATTGGTACAAAGGGTT
>JAJRSV010000172.1 GCA_024278655.1 Bacteroidota bacterium
ACAAAGCAAAAGAAGGTGATTATTTGTATGAAAATGAACACCTGATTTCGCATGGTTATCTCGCTCATGTTAAATCGCTTATCGACAATGGCGGAAGACTTAAAACCGAACCGATTTTGTTGGAAGAGGAGGGAAAGGTTTACATATTCAATATCTTCGATGTGAAGGATGAAAAAGGCAAAGTGAACAGGATAATCTGCCAGTTGGAAGACAGAACAGACGAACTCCGGCGGGAAGATATAAACCGCGAGCTGGATTTACAGAAAAGAATTAGCCGGGCGGTTATCGATATTCTCGAGAGGGACAGGAAACGCGTTGCCAAAGAACTTCACGACCAGATAGGGCAAAAGTTATTGCTGGCAAAGTTAGGTTTGGAACTGCTGCAGGAAAAAGGCAAAATCGAAAAGAGTAAAATTGAAGAAACGAAAAATCAAATCATCAGTATCAGTAAAGATATCAAGTCGATTATCTTTTCATTAAGACCCGCAGAGATTGATAACTACGGTCTAATTGATGCCATTCAATTAATGGTGCAGAACTTTATGAATATGACCGGCATTAAGTGTTCGATTAACTATTACGGCAAGCCGGTCGGCTTAGATAAAAAAGTTGAACTGAATATTTACAGAATAGTTCAGGAAGCGTTAAACAATATTTCGAAACACGCACATGCATCAAAAGTAGAAATCGAACTTCATTTTAATCCACATTTAATAACAGGAAAAATAAAAGATAACGGTAAAGGCTTTAATGTAAAGAGTACCGAATTTGGAACAATTGTAGATGTAGGATACGGTCTGATATCGATGCGTGAAAGAACAAAAATATTAAACGGCGAGTTTTCCATCAATTCCGAAATTGGAAAAGGTACCGAAATTCATTTTGAAATACCGGTCGATAAAAAACATGAAAAAGATAAAAATACTGTTAGTTGATGACCACAAGATGGTCAGGGAAGGTTTTAAATTAGCCCTTGAGACTAAGAAAGACCTGAAAATAATCGGCGAAGCCGGGGACGGAAACGAAGCTATAGTTCGCTGTAAAGAATTAAAACCCGATTTAATTTTGATGGACATTAACATGCCCAACCTCAACGGTATTGATGCTGCAAAAACAATCAGGGAGTTTAATAAAGATGTTAAGATTATAATCCTTACCATGCTCGAAAACGAAAAATTTATATTCGAAGCACTTGCCGTAGGAATTAACGGTTACATTTATAAAGATTCGGATATAAGCGAATTGATCTCGGCTATTCACCAGGTTGTAGAAACCGGCGAAGATTACTTTAACAAAGAAGTAACAAAAAAGATAATCAACTATCACACAAGTAAAGGGCTAAGCGAGTTTTACGATGAAACTCCCAAATCGGTGCCGCTTACGGAACGGGAGCTTGAAATTGTAAAATTGGTTTCGGAAGGGTTTACAAGTAAGGTTATTGCCGAGAAGCTCTTTATCAGTCCGTTAACGGTTGTTAAGCACAGAAAAAACATCATAAAAAAATTAGGCGTTAAGAATTTTAACGAAGTTATCCGCTATGCTATTACAAACGGTTTGCTATAACTATTTCCGGTCCCCGATGCAATACCCCCAAAGGGGTATTTATAAACTCCCTAAAGGGTCTTCTTTAGGGGTACGGTACAGCCGTTAAAAATACTCATAGGCGGGGAATTTACTTGTCAGCGTGCAATAGTTATATTGGAAACAGAATTGATAATATTTTTTTAATGTGATGAATAAATTACCCGCTATAATTGTTGATAACGATAAAAAATTCGTTGATTTGATAAGAGAATCGATGAATAAGACCGAAAACCTCTTATACGCAGGATTTGCTTCGAATGTTGAGGAATTGAAAAAAATGTGCGGACAATTCATTCCATCACTTGTTCTTATAAATATTGATCTTCCGGATTCCGGGGCAATTAAAGCGGTAACGTTTATAAAAGAGAAATGTCCCAATGTATTTGTGGTTTTGATGAATATGGACGGTAAAAAGTTTGGCGAATACCAATCGGCACAAAAAATTGCAGACGGATATCTGGATAAAAATTATCTATTCGACGAAATAAAGAAAATTTCAGAATTTTTAAAGAATAGCCACAAGGTAAAGGATTTAAGTGTTTTACCTGAGGGCTGATTCGATGATAACTAACTAATATAAATAATCAATTATTAACGGAGGATAAAATGCTTCGCTCAATTCTTTCATTTGTGATGGTAGTGGCATTTTCCGGTATCGTGTTTGGACAAAGTATCTCTGGATCCGATCACGATTTTTCCGGCGAAACTTGGAATACAACGGGTGAAATTTGTGTAGTATGCCACACACCACACGTTCAGGACTATACTGGTGCACCTGAACCATTATGGAACCATGAAGTTACTACTGCAACTTTTACGCTATATAGTTCTACAACTTTGGACGCAACGGTAGGCCAACCTGATGGATATTCCAAACTATGTCTAAGTTGTCATGATGGAACTGTTGCTGTAGATAATTTTGGTGGAAACACTGGGGGTGGTGAATTTGTCACAGGTGACCATCTTATTGGAACAGATTTAACCAATGACCACCCAGTATCGTTTACTTATGATGCTACATTGGCTACTGATGATGGCGGGTTATTTGATCCGACAACTACAAGCTCCGGTTTGGGCGGTTCTATAAATGATGATATGTTGTTTGGTGGTAAATTACAGTGTGCTTCTTGCCATAATCCACACGATGATACAAACGCGGCTTTCCTTGTAAAAAGTAATAGTGGAAGTGCACTTTGCTTAACTTGTCACAATAAATAATTTTATTTATTGGGTAATAGAAAACAATTATTCTTAAGCAGGGGCGTTTAAGCGCCCCTTTTTATTAACAAAAGCAGGTTATGATAAAATGAAAAGAGTAATTGAGTACCTTGGATTTGTATGTATTACAATTTTTTTAATATCATGTTCATCTTCCGAAGTAACGGTTGATAAATCCGATTTGGTAATATATCCATCGCCACCGGAACCGACCAGGATACAATATCTCACAAGTTTTTCCACTTCTACCGACGTAACCGGGGAGGAATCTGGATTGGTTGAATTTGTTGCCGGTGAAACAGAAGTTGCCGGGATAATTAAACCTTACGGTATTACTATATATAAGGGGAAAATATATATATGCGATACGATACTCGGCGGGCTGGAAATTTTAGATTTTAACGATAAATCCTTCCAATATTTTCAACCCGGTGGTTTTGGTGCACTGAAAAAGCCGATTAATTGCTTCAAAGATGATAAAGGGAGATTGTTTGTGGTTGATGCGGAAAGAACACAGGTAGTTGTTTTCGATTCGCTTGATAATTATTTGACTTCTTTCGGTGAAGATGTATTGAAGAAACCGACTGATGTTTTCGTAACCGATTCTCTCATTTATGTTTCCGATTTGAAAGGGAGAGATGTAAAGATTTTCTCAAATAACGACTTTTCATTCATTAAAAGATTACCGAATGAAAATTTGGATGAAAAAGAGAGAATCTTTCAACCTACTAATATCTATGTAAAAGAAAATAGATTATATGTAAGTGATTTCGGTGATTTCAGGATTAAAATTTACACAACCGGTGGTGAATTTATAGATACAGTCGGTTCCTATGGAAGAGCGTTGGGGCAGTTTATCAGACCTAAGGGTATTGCTGTCGACGACAGCTTGAACCTTTATGTTGTCGATGCCGGTTTTGAGAATGTACAGATATTCGATAAAGACGGTAAGCTGTTAATGTTTTTCGGCGGACCGTATGAAAAACCGGGCGATATGTGGCTGCCGGCAAAGGTTATTATCGATTACGATAATCTGGGCTATTTCAGAGATTATGTTTACGAAGGTTTCGATTTAAAGTATTTAATTTTTGTTACCAATCAATACGGACCCGATAAAATTAATGTTTACGGATTTGTTGAAGAGAAAAAGTAGTATGATACGATGCAATTTAATAAGTATATATATGGTTATTTGATCTATGTGATCCTTTTATCAGGTGTATTGTTTATTAATTCTTCCTGTTCCTCGGGTGAAGGGAAGGAAATATTATCGATATTCTTTGACGGGGTACCACAAGACGAGGGTGAAAATCAGACTGCTGACTCACTGCTTGTTAGAAATGACAATAAACCCGGTGAGAATAAAAGACGGGTAGTCGAGCAGATTTTTTTTCATCCTCCGTTTCAGTCAAGGGAGTGTGACAACTGTCATAACCTGCAAGCCGGAAACGATCTGATCGAACAGCCGCCGGAGCTGTGCTATACCTGCCATGATGATTTTAAAAATCAGTTCGCAGTTTTGCACGGTCCGGTGGCGTCCGGCTATTGTACGCAATGTCATAACCCGCATAGCTCTAAGATCAAAAAATTGTTAGTTAAAAAAGGGCAGCAACTTTGTCTAAGCTGTCACGAAAAACAGGATGTTTTCAAAAACGAAGTTCATGAAGATATTGACGATACTAATTGTACAGATTGCCATAATCCGCATGGAGGAGACGACAGATTCTTGTTATAAACTTTAAGAATGATTTACCGGAAATTAAATATTGTAATAATAATATGTTTAATGACTATACTGTCAGCCGGAAATTTATATGCACAAAAGAAATATAAAAACGGCAACGGCTGGGGTGGGTTCCATGTTACATCATTCAGGGGCAATTTGTTTTTCTGGGGAGATTACAGGTTCCAGAAGAATCAATTGAAAACAGGATTCCAGGAGGAACAAAAGTCAGGGGCATTCAGCGGCGAGATAAACCTTTACAGTAAAAGTTATCTACTGCATCCGAATTTTCTTTTGATAGATTTCGATTTGGGCTATGCACCCGGAACTCAACGCGATAACTTTCTTGTTGCACCCGACAGAACCGACACAAGAACTGCCGAGAAAGTACTTTTGGGATTAACATTTTTCAACAACCGACCGGTTACTTTATCTCTCTCCGGAAATTATAATCATAGCTTTGTAAACAGGGAACTCACATCCGATGTGGAGACCTGGCAGTATAATTTTATAAGCAATCTGTACTTAAGAACATTCATTCCGATTTCTTTAAGTTATTCGTTCAATAACTGGAGACAGGACGAACTTCAGACATTAAGGGATTTTGCCTTATTAAGAAACACTTTTACAGCGAGGATAGAAAAAGATTTTGCGGAATGGAACGAAAACGAGTTTGTTGCTTCTTACGACGATTATTACCGGCAATATGAAAATGATGTTATTATTGCTAACCAAATAGCAAGTGCTCAATTAAAAAACCGCTTCTTTTTTGATGAAAGTAAAAAAAACCGTTTCCAATCGTTTATCTGGTATTATGATCAGCAGGGTTCGCAAATATTAAACAGGTTACAAATAAACGAAAATTTGTATTTGAAACCTTTTGATGGATTGGGATTTGATGCCCAGTACAGATATAATAAGTTATCAAATCCCCTTACTGTTTCAAACCAGCATTATGCGTTTACCGAGTTGTCTCACCAGTTGTATGCAAGCTTAAGAACATTCGTTAACTATGAGTTCACGGATTTTAAGCAGACATTTTTTAACGAAAGAAAAAACTGGTTTGCCGCCGGATTCAGTTACCGTAAAAAAATTCCAACGGGTACTTTCCGGTTAGGTTACACATATCGTATCCGGAAGGAAGATAAACTCTCCAAAGCCGCAACACAAACTATTATTGACGAAGAGAAAGTTCTGAACGATGACGAAGTCGTGCTGCTCGACAATCCGTTTGTAAATCTGGAAACTGTTGTTGTTACCGACCTGACCGGTACCATTGTTTACCAGGAAGGACTTGATTACCTGCTTATTCCGCGAGGTGAATTCCTGGAAATTAAAAGAATTCCGGGAGGGCAAATACCACAGGGTGGAACCGTGTATGTTGATTACACATTTGAATTTAAAGCCGATTATAATTTTAATGCTACAGGTAATAATTTTAATGCAGGTATCACCGTCTTCAATAATTTTTTGGATCTTTATTTTATGTATAACAATTATAATTACGATAAATTGGAAGGTGTCGGCTTCAATGTATTGAAAGTTTTTAACCAGAGAATTTACGGTGCAAGGATTAACATTGCCTTTATAAGCGCCGGCTTTGAATATGACGATTATAACAGTAACATTACGCCGTACCGTTCATTAAACTATTTTCTTACCGTAAGCGAAACATTTTTTAACAGATTACTTGTTTCTGTTACGGGTAATTACAGGGATTATTTATTACTGCCGGTAGAAAAGCAAATATATAAAGATGCTACCGGCAGGTTTACGTATTTATTTTCTCCTTTTTCAAAGTTAAACCTGTCGGTTAATACACGCATTCAGCGCGGTTCGGGTATCGACCTTGATCTTACTGCCGTACGCGCTGAGTTTGAGACTCGTATAAGGGATATTACACTTAAATTCGGATATGAAAATTTCAATCGTTTATATATTGGTGAAACAGTTAATTACAACAATATTTATTTGAGAGTAGGAAGATACTTCTGAGAAATTTTATGAAAATATTTTTATTCATAATATCATTAACATTTTTTGCCGGTATAACCGCACAGGCACAGGATGAGCAAAGCTGCAGTTCGGCGGGATGCCACCAGGAATTGATGGCGCCTAAATTTATTCATCCCGCTGCCGAGGATGATTGTACAAACTGTCACGAGAGTGAATCGGATAAACATCCTTCCGAAAGCAGAAACGATTTCTCGTTGGCTGATGAATCGCCGGAACTCTGTTTTACATGCCACGACGATAAGGAACCGGATGACACACAGGTTAGTATTCATCCGCCGTTTGAAGAGGATTGTTTGAATTGTCATAATCCTCATGCAACCGATAATAAAGTCGTTTTGGAAGACCCTGTTCCCGATTTATGCTTTACCTGCCACGATGATCCGGCTGAAATTGAGAATGTGAAAACCGTGCATGGTGCGATATTTGTTGATGATAAATGTATTAATTGTCATTCACCTCATTCATCGGTTAACAAAATACTGCTGGTGAAAGACGATCCTGCTCTTTGTTTAAGCTGTCATAATAAAGAGATTAAATACGAAGATAAAGTGATTCCGGATATTGCAAGTAAGATTAAAGACGAGGATTTTGCTCATCCGCCTGCTGTGGACGACGGGTGCCTTACTTGTCATCATCCTCATTCTTCGGTAAATAATTTTTTGTTGGACGATACTTTTCCTGCAGGACATTACGCGGATGGCTTTGATGGGAATTATAACTTGTGTTTTAGCTGTCACGACGATTCGATGATTTTACTTGAGAATACCGATGATGCTACGGAGTTCAGAAACGGTAATGTTAATCTTCATTATGTTCATGTTAATAAAGAAAAAAGCCGTAGCTGTACAAACTGTCACGATGTTCACGGGTCGCCCGGAAATCCTCATTTAATCGCTAACGAAATTAAATTCGGTAGCTGGACTATGAAGCTGAATTACGTTGCCGATGATAACGGCGGTTCCTGTTTGCCCGGCTGCCATGAACAGAAAACTTACAAAAGATAAAACGTTATTTGAGATAATTTTTATTCTATTTTTTCTCAGGGGAAAAAATGAAAAGAGTAATATTAATTTTATTACTTGTAGCAGCATATCCGTTAATTGATCCGCAAGCGGATGTTACGGGTATCGATATAAAAAACAGTCACCACGACTTCAGCGGCTCAAGCTGGAGTAACGGTAGTATTTGCAGACCTTGCCATATTCCTCATGCGGCAAATATGGAAGTTCCCGATTCGCCTTTATGGAATCATGAAACAACAGTGGCTACTTTTCAGGTATTCAGCAGCCCGACTTTAGACAGCACACCGGGTCAGCCGACCGGAAGAACTAAACTCTGCCTGTCTTGCCACGATGGAACGGTAGCGATTGAAAACCACAGCGGAAACGGAAACGGTACACGCTATACAACCTGGGGAAATCTGTCAACCGACTTATCCAATGATCACCCGGTAGCATTTATTTACGATACACAGTTAGCAGAAGCAGATGGCGGTTTGTACGATCCCGTTACTACCGAGTCGGGATTAGGCGGAACGATTGCTGAAGATATGCTTGATAACGGAATGCTTGCATGCTATTCCTGCCACGATGTGCACGTTGCACGCAATACGCAAGGGTGTGCAGGATGTCATC
>JAJRSV010000173.1 GCA_024278655.1 Bacteroidota bacterium
GAGCAGTTCAGCGTTCAATTCGAAGTCCTTCTCGGTAATCAACAGGAAGCTATTGAAAGAATGCAGGAGCTTACGCAGTTTGCAGAAAAAACTCCTTTCGAATTAGATGAAATCGTCGATGCTTCCCGTCAGCTCGAAGTATTAACCAAGGGAGCTCTTGCAACCGGCGAAGGTCTGCAATTAGTCGGAGATGTTGCCGCCGGCACCGGTCAAAGGATTAACGAGCTTGCAACCTGGTTCGGCCGGCTTTATGATGGAATTCAATCGGGCAGACCTGTAGGCGAAGCTTTAATGCGGTTACAGGAACTTGGTGTCGTCTCCGGAGACGTTCGAAGCGAAATTGAAAAACTTCAAAAGGCAAACGCCGATGCCGACAGAGTGTGGAAAGTTGTAACCGATTCGATGCAGCGCTTCAGCGGAATGATGGAAAAGCAATCCGAGACCTATGTCGGAATGAAATCCAATCTCGAAGATAGTCTTATGGTCCTGCAAAAAACTTTCGGTGAGTTGCTGCTTCCTACAGCCAAAGAAGTTCTCAGCTTCGCAATTAACAGCGTCGGCTTTTTAACTCAACAGGTGCTTGGACTCAACACCGCCAACAAAAGTGCAACCGATATAATCAGAGAGCAGCAAACCGAGTTTAACGTTCTGGTCAATACACTAAAGCAAACAAATATATCCGAAGATACAAGAAAGCGTTTAATCGATGAGCTCAAAGAAAAATATCCGGATTATCTTAAAAATATCGATCTCGAAAAAGCTACGCTCGAAGACATTGCCAAATGGCAGAAGGAAGCAAATGATGAATTTGAAAAAAGCATAAAACTTAAAGCTGCCGAAGAAATATTAAAGGAAAAGACTGCTGAGATTGTTGCTATCCAAAAAGAGATATTCGAAACTCGCAAAGGGATCGAAGACCTTAAAATAAGACAGCAAAAATTAGCCAAGCTCGATGCCGGTAATGCAACCTTTTCTATGCAAAAGAATATTGAAGCAATGAATAAAATCGTTTCAACACGAGAAAAGGTTCTCACCGATCAGATTAAAAAATTAGAAGAATTGAAAAAAGAATATTCTCAATTTTTAACCGACGCAGAAAATGAAACCAGCAATACATTGAATCAAACCACTGATATAGTGAGAACTGAAACAGAAGAACAGAAAAACATAATTATTCAAGCTTCCGAAATAGTTAAAGCAAGAGCCATTGAGAATATTGAGGCAATACAGGCTGCAAGTTTAAGCTCTATGGAAATAGTCGGTTCAAAATCAAAAGACTCAACCGATAAACAGATTAACGATATAAAAGGATTAAGCTTCGAATACCAAAAACATTTCGATTTTCTCATAAGGGCTGCACACACATCTACTAATGAACAAATGAGTGTGGCAAATCAATTGCAAAGTTATTTACTCGGATTATTAGAAGATTATCTTGCTCAATTTATTGCAACAAAAATAGCCGAAGCTACTATCCAAGAGACAACCGAAGTAGAAAAAACAGCCGCCGCTCAGGAAGGCGCACTTGCCCGTATAGCTGTTATGGCTGCCGAGATTACAAAAACAATAGCTCTTGCTGCAGCCAAGGTACTTAGTGCTATTGCAGAAGGCATCGCCAGTTTGTTTGCTATGTTGGGACCATTCGCCATTCCATTAATCGGAGGTATGGCTGCCGCTACCATCGCGGCATTCAATGGCGTCAAATCACTGCTCGGTTTCCAAGGTGGCGGATTTACCGGCGAAGGAGATGAGAACGAACCTGCAGGCATTGTCCACAAAAAAGAATTCGTCTTTGAGTCAGCTCTCGTCTCGAGAGAACCCGAGAAGTTCCAACTGCTCCGATCTCTTCTAAAGAGCGGCGTAACACTAACCGATATATTTATGGGCTTGGCAAATGCAGTCAACCCCATAGTCGATCCGAGAGTAGCTCTTGCCGGCGTTAATCTTTCCACTCCGGTACCGGCAAGTATATCAGCGCAAGCCGAAGAAACCGGTAAGATAAAATCTTTACTCACCAGTATTGATGATCGTTTAAGAAAGATAGAAGAGAAGGATTTGAAAGCAGAAGTCGAGATTAAAGGCGAAACCAGGATTAAAGATCAGGACATCTATATCTCCTGGAAGCGTGGTGAGAAGAAGTTAAATAAAGGGAGGGCTGTCTGATGTCATCAAGATTCATTCGTGGTGATGGCTATCCGATCATATATCGCTATAACTCCAGCGATGTTCTCCAGGCCACAGTCAATATGCCCTACGTCCGGGACGATGGCCAAAACAGTTATATCAAACAATTCTTCGATCCTTATCCAGACAATGAATTGTTACATCATCCATTACTCTCCGGATCTCTTAACCAGGACAAACCTCAGGGTTACCTGTTCCGCTGTGAAATAAAATACGCTTCAATCTCAGCCAGTGATCTTGCAGACATTTACAACCTCATCCTGGACTCCCTGGCAAACTCCGGCGACTATCTCAAGATCAAGCCAAGATCGGATCATGACGGCACAAACATATTCTTCAAAGTCGTCTATACATCCGGCTTTAATTTGGAGAGTCAAAACATGTGGCAGCATAATGTCATCCTACCGTTCAGCGGAATGGATCTCATCTCCACTTCGCTCGATATGGAAATCCCTCCAGTTACACCCCCATAAAATGACATAATGGCATATCATTTTTAGCAAAATAGCGTTTCACTCGGCGTCAAAATAGCGTTTCACTTTACATTTTTCAACGTGAAGGTGAAAGAGGGGTCTAAAAGCTTAAAGATTTTCCTTCCTATCATATAATTTCCGTAAATGCCTCTGAACAATTCTTCGCCGGGACCTTTAGCATAAACACCTACGAATCCGCCCGTGTGATGGTTTGTTAAGTACTGCAATCTCAAACCGGTTCCGTCTGCATTTCCCTCGGTTATTGTTAAGCCGCCGGTCTCGTGATCGGCAGTTACAATAACAAGTGTGTTGCCGTCTTCTTCAGCAAAATCAAGTGCGGTTTTTACGGCTGTTGCAAAATCATTTATTTCGGGAACAAGGTACACAACATCAGTATCATGACTTGCCCAGTCAATCTGCGAACCCTCAACCATCAACACAAATCCTTTTTCATTTTTACTAAGATTATTTAATGCAGCCCCGGTCAGGTCGCCGAGAGTATAATCTCTTTCGGGTGCTTTCGGCAAACCGGTATCGGAAAGCAGAGCATAAAATTTACCCGTTGCATTCTCTCCGGGAAGGTCATCATAATCGTAGTAAAACTTATAGCCCTTCAATTCCATATCTTTAATAAGATTTTTACCGTCGGTTCTTGTACCGCCTTCGGATTCGGGAACGAAATACTTTCTTCCACCGCCTATTACCACATTAACTTCGCAGTTAAGCAAATCGTTGGTAATCTCTTCCCTTCTGTAGCGGCTTTGCTCGTGAACAAGAAAAGCTGAGGGAGTAGCGCCCGAAATTTCGTCTGTAACCACTACTCCCGTCGAAAGCCCAAGAAGATTTGCGTGTTCGAAAAATGTATAAAGCGGTAGCGAGGTTGTATCTTCGGCAATGTAAGTGTTTTTTGTTCTGTAACCGGTTGCCATTGCAGTAGCACCTGCAGCGGAATCGGTAATAAGACTATCGACTGATGCGGTAATCGACAAGCCGATTGTATTAAATCGTTTAAACGGACTGTTCTCATTCCGAATAACGTTTGTCGCAACGTAATTCAGCCCCATTCCGTCCCCTATCATCAGGATGATATTTTTAGGTCGTTGCTGGGGTTCCTGCGCAAAAGTTAAAACAGATAAAAACAGTAAAAAGAAAATCTGCTTAACAATACGGTTCAACTAACCTCTACCTCTTTCTTTTCAACCGGAACCAGCCACTTATGCGTATCTTCTTTCTTGCCGTATTGAATCGATGTAATTTCATCGAACAATTTAACTGCAAGGTCGCCGGGTTCCCCGTTATTAATTGTCATCTTTTTGTCTTTATAAGTAAGCCATCCAACCGATGAAATAACGGCAGCAGTTCCGCTTCCGAAAACGCCGGTTAAATCTCCTGCTTCGTAGCGTTCCACTACTTCATCAATAGTTATATCCCTTTCAACAATGTTCTCGCCCCATTCCTGCAGCAGTTGAATTACGGTTTTACGGGTAACTCCCGGTAAAATGCTGCCGCTCAGTTTAGGGGTTATCACTTCATCTTTAAATCGCAGGAAGATATT
The DNA here is from genome assembly GCA_024278655.1 of Bacteroidota bacterium. Classification (GTDB taxonomy): domain Bacteria; phylum Bacteroidota; class Ignavibacteria; order Ignavibacteriales; family Ignavibacteriaceae; genus BMS3ABIN03. The sequence continues at coordinate 4,213 of JAJRSV010000173.1, forward strand.
CATTGTACCGACTTCCTCGATATATTTCTGCTCAATGCCGTCTAACCACAACACTTGTGTGTAACCGGCTTTCATTGCTTTCTCGCCGGCAAGCAGACTTGCAGCATAGTTCGCCGGGGTTTTGCACTCGCCCAGCCCTTTTCGTACCGCACGCACGTACTCGTCCTGAACAAGAATTTTAATCGGTTTGAACCCTTCCGGATAATAAGCACCGACAGGAGAAAGAAGGATAATCAACTTGTAAGTTTTTGAAGGATTAACACCCAAAGCCGTATCGGAACCATAAATAAATGGTCTTATGTACAATGATTCACCTTCCTTTGCCGGAATCCAATCGCGTTCGATGTTGACCAATTCTTTAAGTGCTTCCAAAATAAAATCGTTATCAACTTCGGGGATGCACATTCTTCGGGCTGAATTATTCATCCGCTTGAAATACTGTTCGGGTCTGAAAATTACTACATCGCCGTTAACTGTTTTGTATGCCTTCATTCCTTCGAAAATTGCCTGCCCGTAATGAATAAACATAGTAGCTGGATGCATAGGAATATCCTCCAGCGGTTTTATCCTCGGATTATGCCATCCCTTCTCTTTATTATAATCCATTTCAAAAACATGATCGGTAAACACTTGCCCAAAACCCAATTCATCCGGCAGAACGACATCGCTGGTGCGTTCTTTAATCTGATATGTAATTTTTTCCATAATTTTACCCATATTTGATTTTAGTAGGAGTTACATATTTAAATAAATTTGCA
>JAJRSV010000174.1 GCA_024278655.1 Bacteroidota bacterium
ATTTAGGAAGGAAAGGTGACGGAGAACCCGGTACACAAACGTTATGGAGAGGATTACAACATTTAGAAACAGCAACCGAAATGTATTTAGTATTTAACCCTCCCCGTGATGGACCTTAACCCGCTGTGCTTTGTGTGGGTAAAGCTCAGCTTAAAAAGAGAGAGACTTACTGTCAATAAATCGTTTTATTGATTATGTTAGTCAGAATTATTAATAAAAAGAACCAAACATTAATAATCCCTTCTCTTTTTAAGAGAAGGGTAGGGTTGAGTTCCATAAGTATAAAGAAATATAAATCCATTATAAAATTTGTTTTATACGGCAATTACAAATTGCAAGATAATTAAAATGAAGATTGTATTTTCAAATATTAAAAACTAAATTTAAATTCGTTACGGCAGTTAATCTGTTTTACTGCATAGCTGCTATACGTTACGCTATGATTTTATTAATATTTCTCCGTTTAAAATCATAATAAAAGATTTTTCAGATTCGATTTATTAACATAATTACAATTAAAACAAAAATGTAAAAGCGAAAAAATTAAAGAGATACCGATGCTGAGCAAATTATTACAGCCGGAAATACAATCACTCATTGCTGAGAAAAAGCTTAGCATTCTTAAAGAAATATTAAGCGAATGGACTCCCGCAGATATTGCCGACCTGTTAGTTGAACTGCCCGAACACGAACAAGTAATTATCTTCCGCCTGCTGCCGAACGAACTGGCAGCCGATACATTCGAGCATCTTGAACTCGACACCCAGATGGATTTGGTTAAAGCGATGGGCAAAGAGAAAGTTGCTTCGATACTTAACGAAATGGATCCTGATGACCGAACAGCACTCTTGGAAGATTTACCCGGCACTGCGGCAAAGCAGCTAATACAATTGCTTTCGCCCGAAGAGCGGCGGGTTGCGGTAACGCTGTTGGGTTACCCGGAGAACAGTGTCGGACGATTGATGACTCCGGATTACATTGCGATAAAACCGCAATGGACTATAACAGAGGCGTTGGATTACATCCGCGAAAATGCCGAAGACAGCGAAACGATGAACATAATTTACGTTATTGACGATAAAGGAAAACTTCTTGACGATATAAAAATAAGAGACTTCATTCTTGCCCGCCCAGATCAGAAAGTATCGGATATTATGGACGGAAATTATATAGCACTAAATGTTAACGACGACCAGGAAAAAGCGGTAGAAGTATTTAAAAAGTACGACCGGATCGCCCTGCCTGTTGTGGATAAAAACGGCGTGTTGATAGGTATAGTTACGGTGGATGACGTGTTAGATGTTGCAGAAGAAGAAGCCACGGAAGACATCCAGAAACTGGCGGCAGTCGAAGCACTGGAAGAACCGTACCATACTATTTCAATTTCTTCGATGGTGAAGAAAAGAGCCGTCTGGTTAACGATACTGTTCTTCGGTGAAACATTAACTGCATTTGCGATGGGTCATTTTAAAGATGAGATAAGTAAAGCGGTTGTGTTATCTATGTTTATTCCGCTTATAATTTCGAGCGGAGGTAACTCCGGCTCGCAGGCATCCACACTTGTAATCCGTGCAATGGCTTTAGGCGAAATAACCCTGGGCGATTGGTGGCGAATAATGCGAAGAGAAATTCTATCGGGTTTTATGCTCGGACTAATACTCGGCTCTATCGGTTTCGTGCAGGTTATGGTTCTTTCAAACTTTTCCGATGCAATCGGCGAGCATCGTGTGTTGATAGGACTGACGGTTGGCTTTTCGCTTATCGGCATTGTTCTTTGGGGAACTTTTTCCGGTTCGATGCTTCCTTTCGTTCTGAAAAAGTTGGGCATCGATCCGGCTACTGCATCAGGTCCTATGGTTGCAACCGTTGTAGATGTTACAGGATTGTTTATTTATTTCACAATCGCTTTAATGGTCCTTGGGGGAACGCTTCTGTAATATACTCCCGGTTCAAAATTACTTTTACTTCAATAATCTTTTTATATTTGCAACGCTATGAAAAAATCACAAGATAAAAATGTAAAAGGGATTATTTTAGCCGGAGGCGCCGGTTCTCGTTTGTATCCCATAACAAAAGTTTACAGCAAGCAGCTTACTTTAATTTACGATAAGCCGCTTATTTATTATCCTTTATCAATTTTGATGCTCGGCGGGATAAAAGATATTTTAATTATATCGAACGAGGAAACAATTCCGTTATACCAAAAACTGTTTAACAACGGTTCGCAGGTTGGATTAAATATAAGCTACAAAGTACAGGCAGCGCCGAACGGAATAGCCGAAGCATTCATTCTCGGCGAGGAGTTTATCGGTAATGATGCCGTATGTTTGATACTCGGCGATAATATCTTTTACGGCAAGTTGGATTTCTTTTACTCTGTACTCGAAAGAAAAAACGGCGCAACAATATTCGGTTACCAGGTTACCGACCCCGAACGTTATGGAATTGTTGAGTTTGACGAGAACGGAAAAGCAATTTCGATTGAAGAGAAACCGGCAAAACCGAAATCGCAGTATGCCGTACCGGGACTATATATTTACGACAACAAAGTGATTGATATATCGAAAAACCTTACACCATCGGCACGCGGTGAGTTGGAGATAACCGACGTGAACAGGAAATATCTTGAGATGAATGAACTGCATGTCGAAAAAATCGGGCGCGGGGTTGCATGGCTCGATACCGGAACTCCCGAAGCATTATTGCAGGCGTCGAACTTTTTCGGTGTAATTGAAGACAGGCAGGGATTAAAGGTAGCGTGCATCGAAGAGATAGCATATTACAAAAAGTTTATTAACAAAGAGCAGTTTAAAAGTTTAGTGGAAGGCATGCCTAAATCGCTTTACCGCGAATACCTTGAAAAAATCTTACATGAATCAAGCGAACAATCGATAGGATCGTACATTTAACTATGGAAGTAAAGAAAACAAACATAGACGGATTATTAATAATCCATCCGGATGTATTCGGCGACGACAGAGGATATTTCTTTGAACTGTATCATAAACAACGATATAAAGAA